>DATKYL010000502.1:0-4535 GCA_035528515.1 Acidobacteriota bacterium
TCGATCGCTTTCGGCGAAAAAATCTGATCGGTTTGATCCAGATCAAGGCGCGGTTTCGGCGGACCGCCGATCCTTCTCGTGGAAGCCTAACGAGGGAGGCGTCATGCCGGTCAGAGAAGTCATTCATATCGACGAAGAGAAGTGCGACGGTTGCGGCGATTGTGTCGTGGCCTGCGAAGAGGGCGCGATCCGGATCATCGACGGGAAGGCCCGTCTGATCAGCGACAAGTACTGCGACGGATTCGGCAATTGCCTCGGCGAGTGCCCGCAGGGGGCGATCACGATCGAGCGGCGCGAAGCCGTCGATTTCGACGAGGAAGCGGTCAAGCGACATCTGGCCCGAAACGTTGCCGTCGCTCAGCCGCAGCCTTCCGCGTGTCCTGCACCCCCGGCGACGGGAGGATGTCCCGGGGCTGCGATGCGGCAGATGCATCCGGCGGCTGTCACGGCAGCGGCAACCGAGGGTAGCGCGATACCGTCGCAGCTCGGTCAGTGGCCGGTGCAGTTGATGCTGGTGCCGCCGCACGCACCGTATCTGGCCGGAGCCGATCTGCTGATCTGCGCCGATTGCGTCCCTTTTGCGGTCCCCGACTTCCACACCCGCTATCTGCGTGGGCGCGCGGTCCTGGTCGGCTGTCCGAAGCTCGACGATCTGCCCTTCTATTACGAGAAGCTCAAAGAAATCTTCGCCCAGGCCCGGCCGCGTCGGATAACGGTCCTGCGCATGGAAGTCCCCTGTTGTGGGGGGATTTCCTCCGCCGTGGCCCGCGCCCGGGACGAGATGGTCCCGGTCACTCCGCTGGAGATCCATACGGTGGGGATCCAGGGCGGGATGATCGAGGAGACGATACCGGTGGTGGTGGATTCACATGAGCGGATGCGCAGTTCGTAGATACCCTCCATTTTCTTGACACTTCCAGGGGGCCGGTGGTGTCTATAAGGTGAGATGAGCACCGCCGCCGCCGATCTGTTTTCCCGCCTCTACCGAACCTGGGCACCCCGCATTTTCAATCATTTCCGCCGTCTCTCGTGGAGTACGGAGGATGCGTCCGACCTGACGGCGGAGGTCTTCGCCGTTGCCTGGGACAAGCGGGCGGAGGTCCGCGATCAGACACGGATCGGGGGCTGGCTGTGGTCGATCGCCCGCCGGCAGGCGGCGAATCGTGTCCGCGGCGAAACACGGCGGCAGCAGAGAGAAGAGACGGCAGGCATAGAAGCAGCCGGTGAATCGACTGGAGACGGCACGCGCCATCGGGTACGACGTGCGTTCGCGGCGCTCGACGAGGATGACCGTCAACTGCTCCTCTGGCGCGAGCACTCGGGGCTCACCTACAAGGAAATTGCCGAACTCACCAGCGGCAGCGAAGACAGTGTGCGCGCGTCGCTCTACCGTGCCCGCGTGCGCCTGCGCGAAGAATTCAAGAAACGATGGGAGTGATGTGTGATGGCATGCGAGGAATACCAGAAGCGTATCTCCGCCGATCTCGACGGTGAACTCCGCGCGGACGAAGAGATCGGGCTGTGGGAACACTTGCGGGACTGCGCCGACTGCTGCAGCTGGCGCCGGGATCAGATTCTTATCCGTGCCGAGTTCCACCGCTGGCCGCTCGAGGCGCTGCCGGCAAAGATCGCCGAGCCCGCACCATCTCGGACGCGATCACGGGCGCACGCCTACCGTGTCCCGCGTCCGCTCGCCTGGGCCGCGGGCATTCTCATCGTCGTGCAGAGTACGCTGTCGATCACGAGCATGTTGTCACGCCCGGTGGAAACGGCCGATGAGCCGCTCGACACGAACGGCTACGTCGAGACGATCACACTCACCCCGGCCGACCGAACGAGCTTCACCGTTCATTCGAGTCGTGTACCGGCGGACAACAACAAGCCGCAACGTAACGGAGGTTGATCATGTCACACTGGATTATGAGAGCCATTATCTGTGCTGCGTTTCTGCTCATGGCCGGTGCCGCTACCGGAATGGCCGCTACGGATCAGACCTACACCGTGTACATCGACTACAACGGCGACGGCACGAACATGAATGCGTCCTGGAGTTCGCGTGCCGATGAGGACGGGAGCGCCATCCTCTGTTTCGGGGAGGGCACGGCCAGCGTGTCGGTCTGCGGGAACGAACCGTGCGAGGTGAAAGGTGGGGCATGGCCTTGTTGGGAGCAGGACCGCTATCGATACGATCCCGATTTCGGTGCGGTGGTGACGCTTAACATCGCTCCGGATGAAGGTGGCGACATCGTGATTGTCGGGCGGATTCACCGCATGGTCCGCACCGACGACGGTCTCTATATGATGGAGCGGGATAAATTCAGCCGCGTCGAGGTGTTGGGCGACCGCTGGACCCTCCATCTGGGCGATGGATCTGATGATCTGACGTACGATCTGAACGTCCGGATCGAGGGGAGCGAGCGCGAGCATGAACCCGAGTCCTGGACGCGACGCCACGAGTACCGGTTTCGGTTGCGCTACGCGTTGAGCGATATCCGCAGCGGGGACCCTGACGAGGAAATCCTACGGCAGGGGCGTCTCACACTCGGATCAGGCGGTGACGTTACGGACCGTACCGACTTCGAGGCACCGGTGGAGGTCCACGGGGTCGATTCGAGCGTCCTTTTCACACAGGTGACGCTGAAGGATGTTTCGGAAAGGTCTCGTGGCGGTCACCGTACACTTGAGGCGACATTTGCGATGGAACGCCAGCTCGCAATGGGCGTCCAACCGTCGAACGGGACGGGGATGACCACGATCAACGGTCACATGATGATGAGCAGTTTCCAGAAGGCGATCACCTTGCGTCCCGGGCGCGCATTGCGCATCGAAATCCCCCAACAGGACGGCGAGCGCGATTACATCCGCACCGAGGAGTATATCGAATTGGAGTGGGACGAGGACGGCGGACACTGACGCGGGGCACCTACTCTTACGTAACATTCAAGCCTGCGCCGGGCGGCAGCACTCAGAGAAGCTGCCCGGCGCGGGCTCTTTCATCCAACAGACGGCAGCCTTCCATCAAAATCGATTCATTAGACTGAAGATTGTTCGGCGGTGGGAGGGTCAGTTCCTCGATCGGATCGACCGACCAGGTGCCGTCGGTCCAAGTCAGTCCTTCATAGACCGCCTCGGCGCCAGCGAGGTCGGCGTAGCGGGCGAACGTGATCGCGCCGTTGTTGAGGTAGAGACGCAACTTGGCCTGGCCGACCGTCCGGGCCGGGCGCACCGTGATGCGTACCGTCTTGCGGCTGGGGCCGAGCGCCTGCAAGAGATCCAGCAGGCTCATGTCGGCCAACCGGCCGTGCGCACCCGAGCCCTCCGATTCGTCGGGATCGGCCTTTTCCGCCGTGACGCGCGTCCGCGCGGCGAGCTTTTGGAGTTTGCGTACGAGGAAGTCGAGATTGTCGTCATGGGCGATGATATCTTCGATGCCCGTTTCGAGCAGACCGGTCAGGGCGGCACTCGAAGACGCCTCGGTCACGAGCAGTGTGGGAATGCGCTCGGTGCTGATCCCTGCCGCGGCAAGGTTGGCGATCAGTTTTGAAATCCTGGCCTGATCGGCCCCGGCCGTCAGAATCAAGATATCCGGTGTCCGGCGCTTGACCACGTCGACGAGTCGCTCAACGGTGTCCACGACGGCGGTACGGAAACCTTCGTTCTTGAGACGCAACTCGAGCGGCGTGGTCTGGCGGGGATCGTCGGCGTAGACGATCACCTCGGCAGTGGCTTTGCCGGTCCGCCAGTCGAGAATCTCCTCCTGGACCATCTCGATGAACGCTTCGACCACCTCGGGGAGGAACATCGAACCGGCCAAGTCACGCAGACGCCGCTTCAGCGCATCGAACCGGTCGAGCGACAGCGGCTGTCCCGCCGGGATACTGTCGGCGGCGGAATCGGCGATCGTGAGGATGTTCCCGCCCAGAAGCTCGATCGGCAATCGCTGCGAATGCTTCCGGTCAAGCGTCGTGTACATCGCACGCAGCATTTCTAAGACGACCGGCGAGTAGTTGAGCGACTGCAGGAGTTTGATCGTCAGTTGTACGATCTGGCGGCCGTCCTGTCCTTCGGTGGTGCTGTAGTAGTAACGCGCCAGGTCGTGAACGTAACCGGCGTTGCCGATCAGGATACGATCCTTATCGGGCAGGTCGAGGCGCCGGCAGAGCCGGTCGGCGTATCGGCCGACGAGCCCGCCGTGGTTGCACGGCAGACCGACTTTCGACGAGAGCAGCGACGTGAACAGGTCGCAGTTGGTCAGCAGCAGATCGGCTTCGACCGACAGGGCGTTGCGGTCCATGATGAGCGACGAGGCGGTACCGTAGAATCGGATCAGCGTCTTCGGCGACAGGCGCCGCGCCCGGTCGACGACGTGGAGGTAGTCGCCGGGGACCGTGTCGCGGATGAACACCGCCTGGAACCGGCGTTGATCCAGCGCCGCCAGCGCCGCGTCGGCCGACGGAGCGATCACGGCCTGATAACCGTCGCGTTCCAAGAGCGACCGCACCAGTGGCGCTGCGTAGATCTCATCGGTGACCAGC
>DATKYL010000503.1:0-2281 GCA_035528515.1 Acidobacteriota bacterium
AATCCCGCGGGCCGGCCTTTTCCTCGGCATTACTCTGGTGTTGATTTGCGCGGCCCCCCGCGCGAGCGGCAGCGAGATTCCGGCCCCCGATGTGACCGTGTCGATCGACCGCCGCGAAGCGACGGTCGGCGATCCGATCACCCTGACACTGAGGGTCGTGCATGACCCGGCCTTCCATCTGACGCCGGCGATTCCCGGACGGCTGATGGGTCCGTTCGAGGTGCTCTCCGATTCGCTGGTGAGCGACGCGCGTCTTGAGGATGACCGGCAGATCTACGAACGCATCTGGCGCGTGGCGGCGTTTCGTCCCGGGACCTACTGGCTCCCCATGCTCGGGGGCGGACTCGCCGACTCGACCGGCGCGGCCATCGCCTGGCAATCCGACTCGATTGCGATCACGATCGTCAGCGTTCTCACGCAGGCCGATATCGACTCTGCCGATATCCACGGACTCAAAGCATCCTGGGAGGCATCCGTCCCGCTCAGTGTCTGGTGGTACGTGCTGGGCGGCGCCGTGCTCCTCGCGCTCGCCGGGGTTTGGATCTGGCGGCGGCGCAAGCAGCCGCTCGCCGAGCCCGCGGTGCCGTCCGTACCGCCGTGGGAGACCGCGCTGGACGATCTTCAGGTGATGCAGCACGAGATCGACGCCGCCTCCGACGGCGGGCGCCTCTGGTATTTCCGTCTCTCGGAGATCCTGCGACGTTATGTCGATGGCCGCTACGAGTGGCAGTCCATTGATCAGACCACGACCGAGATTCTGCGTCAACTGAAGAAAGCGCCGTTCGATGGTTTACACCGCGAACGGTTTCGTGAGTTTTTGAGCGTGGCCGACCGGGTCCGCTACGCGCGCGCACACGCGCAAGTGGGTCGCCCCGCTATCGATTGGGACTGGGCCAAAGAGTTCGTGCAAGACACGATGCCCCGGCTTCATATGCCGGAAACGGACAACGTTACCGGCGCCGAGGACCGCCCGCGATCGGAGGGTGGAGAGAGCTGATGCCGATCGTTCGCTTCGCCGATCCCTGGTACCTGACCGCCGGTGTTCTGGTGGTGTTTCTGGTCTGGTGGGAGATTCGCTCGTGGCGGCGACGCCCGGCGACGTCGTTCTCGCACCTCGGTCTGGTGGCGGCGGTGCGCCCCTCGCTGCGGGTACGATTGCGCTGGCTGCCGTCGGTCCTGAGGGCGCTGGCGCTCATGGCCCTCGTCTTGGCGCTGGCACGGCCCCAGTCGGGCACCGCCTCGCAGGAGATCACCTCCGAAGGGATCGACATCGTCCTCGCGCTCGACGTGTCCGGTTCGATGAAGGCGGAGGACTTTCAGCCGAACAATCGGCTCCATGCCGCCAAGGAAGTCATTCGCGAGTTCGTGGAGGGACGGACCAACGATCGCATCGGCCTGATCGTGTTCGCCGCGCAGGCTTTCACCCAGTGTCCCCTCACACTCGACTACAGTGTGCTGGTCGGTTTTCTCGATGAGATCGACTTTGGCATGATCGAGGACGGGACCGCGATCGGCACCGGTCTGGCCAATGCGATTAACCGCCTGCGGGACTCCGATGCCGAGAGCAAGATCATCATCCTGCTGACCGACGGGGTCAACAACCGCGGCCAGATCGAGCCGCTCACCGCCGCCGAAATCGCGCGGACTCTCGGTATCAAAGTGTACACGATCGGCGCCGGACGGCCCGGGACCGCGCGCTATCCGGTTGAAGATCCGATCTTCGGCAAACGGTACGTCAATCTGCCGAACGAACTCGATGAGGAATCGCTGCAGGCGATCGCCGATTTGACCGGTGGCCGCTATTATCGCGCGCAGTCGGAACAGATGCTCGAACGTATCTACCGCGAGATCAGCGCCCTCGAGAAAACCGAAGTGAAGGTGAAGGAGTACGTGCAGTATCGGGAGTTGTTCGGGTACCTGAGTCTGTTCGCCGCCGCCGCCGCGGTTTTGAATGTCGTCCTCGGTGGAACCTGGCTGCGGACGCTCCCGTAGGAACACGTTGAGAGTGAGCGATGCGTTTCGGTGCTAACGAATGGTTGTGGGCTTTGACGGCGGTCCCCGTCCTGTGGGCGCTGTTGGTCTGGACCGGCCGGCGGCGGCGCCGAATGGCCGCGCGATTCGCCGACGCCTCGTCCTGGTCCCGCCTCACCGGCGGTCTTGTGCCGGGTACACGGCTCGGCAAACACATCCTTATCCTGACCGGCGCGGTGTTGCTCGTCCTGGCGGTGGCGCGGCCCCAGTGGGGCGCGCGCGCGGTCATGCTCCAGCGACGCGGCCTCGA
>DATKYL010000504.1:0-4465 GCA_035528515.1 Acidobacteriota bacterium
CTCGATCGCCGGGTCGATCCCCACGGTCATGGGCTTGACCCGGCGCCACCTGGCCGATCACCGCCGGCTCTTCTACCGTCCCGACCGTATCCTGATCGCCGCCTGCGGCAAGCTGTCGCACGACCGCCTGGTCCGTCAGGCACGGCAGATGTTCCAGTTCGAGGCGGCAAGCGAACCGGCCCCGGATATCGTTTCTCCGAACGGGGTCACGATGCGATGCGGCGTCGACCAGCGCGATATCAAACAGACGCATGTCTGCCTCGGGTTCCCGACCTGGCGTTTCGCCGACAAACGCCGTCACACGACACTGCTGACCAGCAGTCTGTTGGGCGGCGGCATGTCGTCGCGTCTCTTTCAGTCGGTGCGCGAGAAACGCGGGCTGGTGTACGCGATCTACACGTTCAGTGACGCTCTCTACGACACCGGCTTCTTCGGCGTCTATTTCGCCTGCGATCCGGCGCAACTTATCAACGCCACCAACGTGATCCTCGACGAAATGGGCCGCCTGACCCGCACTGCCGTCACGCGCGCCGAACTGGCCGACACCAAGGCGCAGTTGCGCGGCAACTTGCTTATGGGCCTCGAGTCGATCCCCCCGCGCATGCATCGCCTCGCCCGCCACGAACTCTATCTGGGCGGGCACGTGCCGGCGGAGCAGACGCTCCGGTCGATCAACCGCATCAAGGCCGCCGACATCACCGCCTTCGCCAATGAGGCATTCCGCCCCGACCGGCTGGCGATGGCGGTCCTCGGCCCGGTGCAGTCGGAGATTCTCACGAAGGTGGCTCTGGAGAAACTGCGTCCGGCGAAACGCCGCCGGAAGAAGGAGTAGACCGAAAGGTGTACAGTGCCACGGGCTCCCGTAAGAAGAACGGGATCTACGACTTCAGGCCCGCGTGGTGGCAGCGTGCCACGGCCCTTCACGGAATGGTGCCACGGGCTCCCGTAAGAAGAACGGGATCTACGACTTTAGGCCCATGTGACGGGTGGTGCCACGGGCTCCCGTAAGAAGAACGGGATCTACGACTTTAGGCCCGTGTGACGGACCCGGCAAAACGAAATCCGCTTGACCCCGGTCAGCGGCGCAATGAAATTTGAGGATGTGAACGAAGCGGGCGTAATTCAGCGGTAGAATGCAAGCTTCCCAAGCTTGACGTCGTGGGTTCGATCCCCATCGCCCGCTTTACTTCGGGGGGGACTTCTTTACCCCTCGGTGACCAATCCCGACTTCCTGGGACTTTTGGATCAAGAAATTCACAATGGCCGCGCTGGCAACAAGCATGAATTTTGCTTCCGTAAGACCCACACGCGACTGGTCATCCAAGAGAGAGTGCCTGACCCCGCCTTCGTCGCTCGCGTAGCCGTATAGGCATGAGAATGCCTTCCCAAGGGCAGGGTGCACCCCGAGATCCCGAGCCAACCCGGGCAATATCTTTCCGAGACTGTCCTTCGTCTGTCCAGAGATAATGCGCGCGAGTGATTCCACGGCGTCGATGGACTCCTTAACTGAACTCCTGTATTCAGGGTCCTTCCGCTCAGAGAAGATGGATACCGCATTCCTCAGGTGTGTTCGAACACCCGGGAATGGCTCGGCAGAGCGGATAGCATCCTCTATCGCCTGACCTTCCTGCTCGTCCATGAGTGGGATGAACTTTCCGGCAACAAAGCGATATCCAGCTCGTTCCGATTCCAGAACCGAGTTTATTCCTTCGGAGAACTCTTCCTTGTCCAGGTCACCAAATGTGCTATATGCGAACTCTATGAAATCATACACGGCGAACCATTCACACGAGAAGAGCCAATTCCGCATGTAATCCCGAACTTGGCTCCAGTATCGAGGCAGTGTATCAAGTGTCTCTTTAAGAAACCTGTGCCACAACTTAGCAGTGAATGCTTCGAGCCTAGCTTCATTTCGAAGTTCCTTTCCGGGCGGCTCGGTCTCAAAGAGTAGAACGAGAACGATATTCCATAGCAGTTTCCTGAGGTCATCATCCATGACGCTGGTTTGTACGGATTTCTCCTTTGTAATACCCCGCCTACGAGAGAAGAGCATGGTTCCTCGTCCTTTCCGAAGAGACAACCCTCCAATAATCGCTGGTTTTCGCTAAGCTCGCAAGTCAAATTCTGGTTGTGGTGCGCCATCCCACGAGCATGGGAAGCCCGCGTCAGTCGATGTGATGAAGTAGATATCGAAACCATGGTTATTGTCAAGCACATCCATCATCATGACGTGATCCCGGCGGGGGATATCCGTCCCGGCGATGAGCTCGTCGCCATCAACGGGGAGATCCTCCGGGATGCGATCGACGTCGGCTTTTACGCCGCCGACGACTATCTCGTCCTGTCGATCCGGCGGCCCGACGGCATTGAAACGACCATCGAGGTTGAGAAGGACCCCGATGCCGACCTCGGGATCGAGTTCGAGCCCGACCCGATCCGTATCTGCAAGGCCAACTGCGATTTCTGCTTCGTGCGCCAGCAGCCGAAACGGATGCGCCGCACGCTCTACATCAAGGACGACGACTACCGGCTTTCGTTCCTCCACGGGAATTTCGTCACCCTGACCAACATGACCGACGAGGACTACGCCCGCATCTTTGAACAACGTCTCTCGCCGCTCTATGTCTCGGTACACGCCACCGACGATGAAGTGCGGCGCCGGTTCTTGCGCAAGCCCGATGCCGAACCGATCCTGCCGCTGCTGCGGCGCCTGCACAAACACGGAATCCAGACACATACGCAGATTGTCGTCACACCCGGTCTCAACGACGGCGACACACTCTGGCGTTCGTGCGATGACCTGCTGGCGCTCTTCCCGGATGTGATCTCCGTTGGGGTGGTGCCGGTCGGACTCACCAGGTATCGCGACAACCTGCCCGATCTGCGGCTGGTCAACCCGACCGAAGCCGGCACGATCCTCGATGAGGTGAACAAGCGTCACAACGCGATGCGCACGCAGCAGGGCGTGGGCGCGATCTACGCCGCCGATGAGATGTTCCTCCTGGCAGGAGAGGCGATCCCCGACGAAGGGTATTACGACGACTACCCGCAATTAGAGAACGGTGTCGGCCTGCTGCGTCAACTCCTCGACGGCGCCGACCGCTGCTTCGACATCCTGCCGTATGAAACCGCGCAACCGCTCACGATCTGCGTGATCACCGGAGTCTCCGCCGCACCATTCATCGCCGATCTGTGCGATCGCGTCAATCGCCGCATTGCGAATCTCACTCTCGCGCCGCTGGTCGTCCGCAATCAGTTCTGGGGGGAAACCGTCACGGTCACCGGTCTTCTGACCGGCGGCGACATTGCCGCCCAGTTCGCTGACGCCGGTAACTCCGCCGACGCGCTCGCGCTGCCGCCCGATTGTCTCAACACCGACGGGCTATTCCTGGACGACGACACCCCCGCAGCGATGGCCGAGCGTTTGGGCGTGCCAGTCCTCAGGTCCACCTACGATTTCGTCGAGTCGATCCTGAGCTGGCTGCTCGGATGCACTCCTGGATTCCCGCTTCCGCGGGAATGACATCCTCGTGCCTGTCGCCTACCCTCGGGTGTGTGGCCGTGATCTTCGATCGCGGCTTGCCTGAGCCGTCACCTAACCACTATAACGTTCCCGATCAAACTCTCGCTTGCGTCCGCGGCCTCGGTCGTTGTCCCGCTTCGCGGGACCGTGATCAGAGATCACGGTCACACGGGTCGCTCGTGAAATGGCAGCCGTTGCGCCGCCTCCGGCAAAAAGCAGATCCCTCACTTCGTTCGGGATGACTCCTTGACTTTTTGGTCGCTATATGACAAATGGGAGTCATTCTGAGGGGACCGAGGAATCTGCTGTTTCTGCCCTTACGACACTGCTCCCGTGCTTGGGTAGATTTCACCTACCGAGATGAGGCAGGTCGCCCGCGCGGTCACGATCCCTCTCGCGGGAACGGGCGACACGCCGTGTCGCCCCTACGACCCGAATGACATCTCCTTGCCCGACTCGGTACCCCACCCTAAGTGAGGCCCGCGCAACGGGACGCGCTTAGGGTGGGTAGGCACATCCCCGCTTGGAAAAACCCAATCTGCCGATATATTGAAACTGTGAGACACTGGTTCACCACAGCCTGCCTGACGGCGGTCGGCGTGCTCATGCTCGTCGCCGCATCGGGGACCGAATCCACCGACCCGGCGGAGGTCCTCCGGCAGCTCGGCGTGCCCGACTCCATTGCGGGACAATGGCTTGAGCCGTACATCCCATTGTGGGCATTGACGCAGGAGGCGCCGGTTGTGGGGCCTGAGTCTGCGGTGGCTGCGCTGACCAGTTCAGCCGCCACCGACTGCCCACCGAGTCTGGAGATAGGGCTTGTCGCGGGCAGCATCGCTCTCAGGTTCGATGAGCTGCGCCGGGTAACGGAACTCTACGACTACAGTGGCGATGGGTTCACCACACGCTACGACATCGACTCGAATCTGGCCTACTCGACGA
>DATKYL010000505.1:0-5748 GCA_035528515.1 Acidobacteriota bacterium
CGTGCCGTCAGCGCACGCGGCCCAGATCGCTCACGGCGCGACCCAGCGTGTCATCCTGAATCTGGATCGATTTCTGATCGGTTTCGTAGATCCGCATCGTGGCGATCATATCCACCAGTTCTTCAATCGTGTTCACATTGGATTGCTCGAGGTATCCCTGCCGTACGAGCGACTCATAGTCGTCCTCGGGTGGCATCATGGGATCCGCCGCGGCGAACAGCGATGAGGCGGCGTGCACGAGCGCCGACGGGTCACGGAAGCGTACGAGTCGCAACTGGCCGACATCGAGTCCGTCGACCGACACCATGCCGTCGTCGGCAATCGTCAACGTCCCGCCGGTCACCTGGACCGCACCGGCCCACCCCTGCAGGGGATGACCGTCCACCGTCACCAAGGTGCCGTCGGACGCGATCTGTAGGATGCCGTTGCGTGTATATCGTTCGCCGTCCGGGGTCGACACGACAAAGAAGCCGTCCCCGTCGACAGCCACGTTCAGGGGATTATCGGTGCGTTCCAGCGGTCCGGCGGAGAAATCGGTGCTGATCCCGCTCGTCTGCGACGTTTGCCACTGAGGTTGGGTCTGGGCCAGCACCGCCTGCGCCCCGGACAGATCGACATCAAACACACGATCCCGTTTGAAGCCGGCGGTCGAGGCGTTGGCGAGATTGTTGGCGATGACTTCCTGCGCGCGGATGCGCGGGAGCATCGCGGAGGCCGCAGCGGCAATTCCCTTGAGCATAGACTACCTCCCCGCTTCCGCTTGGCAAAGCGCGTGCCGGTCCTGCGGGTGCGGGGAGAAAAGGTGGATTGAATGGCGCGGCGGCGTGGCGGTGCGGCGGGTGACGGCGCAATCGCATGACTGTCAGCAGCCTACACAAGTCGAGCCGCGGCCCGACGGCAACGTGGTTCCACACAATGCTGTGTGACCCACTCCCCTGGGCACCGCCGGGGCGCTGAAGAGGAAGTTTTTTCTTGGTAGAGACGGACTTTTCCGGCGTGACCGGGCTGTCGGTCGGGACGACCGAGCACCCCACTTCCGAGGCGATCGTGCCACGGCGATCGTTCGGCTACGGTCGCGAGCGGTCCTGGGTGCCGTCAGCCCAGGGAACATCATCGGGCGTCTTCTCATCGTCGGTCGCCGGTGTTGCCGGGGCGTGATCGCGCACCCATTCGAAGACGCGCTCGGCCATCAGCGTCGCTTCGTTGAGGGAGGACGTCAGACGATCCAGGGTGGCCTTACCCGGCAGCCCCGCCTGCTCCGTGGCGGACCAGAGACCGGGCACGAACATGCGGGTCTGGGGCAATCCCTTTTCGATCGCGGAAACCGCGTCACTCACCGACTGCGACAGCCGCGTGACACGCGCCACGAGATCGAGGATGTCGTTGTTGCACTGGGTGCTCCGGCCGCCGGTCTGCTGCAGCCTGGCCGACGCGACCGCCAGTTGCACGGAGAGGAGTCGGGCGCGTTCCCCGAGATTCGATACGCTGCGTACGATTTCACCGAGTTCACGTTCGCGTTCACTCATATCCGGACGTTCATTGGCTGTCATCGATTCACATCCCACTTCTCGCGGGCGATCCCGCATTTGTCATCCACGTCGTCAGGTCCATGCGTTTCCCCGCACAGCTGATTCACGGCGCATCCGTCGTCGCCACTTCGTCCCCGCTGAGTACACCGGCGACATAGCGGGAAATCGCCGCCGCCGCGCGCCAATCGAGATTCCGCAGGCGCTGGTGGATTTCGACCGGATCGTTGTTGTAGACCGGATCGAGACGTTCATCCCCGCCGATCTGCCATGTGCCATCGCCGCGGTCCGACAGCGCCAGGCGTTTCGAGGCGATGACCGTGCGGGTGTCCGCCTCGAACAAGCGAATATCGTAGAACACGTGTGCGTCGAGACGCCGGCGATTCAACAGATAGGGGAACGAGAACCCCTTCGCCGAACGGACATCGCGGGCCACGACCTTGACCCAGAGCACCCAGTCCGCCTCGGCCGCCCTGGCCAGGTCAGACGCCGCCGCCGGATCGAACACACTCCGTTCGGACAGTCCGAGAAGCCGGAGAACGGCGTGCGTCGTACCGGGTTCAATCGCGATACGATCACCGGACGCGCCCAGCCGGTCGACGAGGAAGCGTTCGAGTTCGCCTGACGGGCGCATGCCGTGGCCGTCGGCCAGCCAGCAGGCCACCCGCGGGGGCGGCGCCTGCCGGGTCTCCGTGGGGTTTGCCGGCGGAGTGTTTTGGCCGGCCTGCGACACACCCGCACAGACGAGCAGCAGCGTCATCACCGCACCCGCGAGGGTGCGGCGGGTGCACACGTTTCGGCTGTTCATTGATCCGTCTCCGAATCCACCTGCCGCTGGAAGACGTAGCGCGAGATCAAGCGGCTGATACCCTCTTCAAACCCGCGCGGGTGGGCGGTCAGACGTGACAGTCGCGCCGCCAGATCGCGATCCTCGAGTTCGTCCGGCGAGAGGAACTGCACTCCCACCAGGCGTTCGCCGTCACCGCTGTCCTCGACGCGCTTGACCCGGCAGAGAATATCCGTCAGCGAATCGAAGCCCTTGATGTCGAACCGCATCAGCACCAGCTCTTCCGCGGTGGCCGCATCGGTGGTCGAAATCAGGGCGCCGCCACCCGAGAGATTCAGCAGGATCCCCGCCTTCTTCTCGGGATGCAGCCGCACGCGTTTGTCGTCACCGATGAGGATAGTAGCAAATTCCACCGGCGAGAAGATCTCGAGACGGACGTAGCGCCTCTTTTGACGGGCGTCGCCGTCCGGTCCCTTGTGTTCGTTTGCGTTATGTTTCTTCACGACAGGCTCCTCCCACGTAGTTTCCATTGCCCCGTTAGCTGTCATGTACCTTCGGTCTATGCCTCGGCGCGGGCTGTTTCCCGCGTCGCTCGTATCTGCTCAACGGATAAGTCAACGATTCGGCGCGCGAGGGCGGTCTGGTTGCGATCGTTGCCCATCTTGTGGATCCAGTCGCGCCCGAGGTGTGCCGCGGTGTTGAGGTATTCGACCGCGACCTCGGAATCACCGAGGCGTCGCGCCAGCTCGCCGATCAGGTAGGCCACCTGAATCTGCGCGTTGCCGGAATCGGGCTCGTGACCGGACTCGTAGGTGTTGCGGTAGTGGGTCAGCGCAAAGCGCAACGCCTCCTGCTCGTTTTGGGGCGCCAGTGACCACTGGTTCTTGAGGGCCTCGAGAAACGCGGCGTAGGACGGATACTCGCCGTAGGCGGTGCCGTTCGACTCGACCGTTTCGCCGACGATGGGGTTGGCATCGTCGACCAGCCATTGCGTCAGATCATCGATGCCGCCCACCAGTGCGGCGAAGTGGCTGCCCAGCACCTGTACCTTCCCACGGCAGGTCACGGGTCCGTCCGCGTCGTCCGGTGTGCGGGCGGCGCATTCCGGATGCGCGTCCAACACGGCGGTGAGGGCGTCGAGATGGCGTCCGAGTTCGTCGGTCCCTTTCTTCACTTTGTCCACGGTGCGGAACAGTTCCTGGCGCGTGAGTTCGCGCGGGGAGGTCTGTGGGACGTCGCCCGACGTATTCTCGCGGAACAGCCAGGCGATGCGGAGATACCACCGTGCCAGATCGGACTGGGACGGTTCCTCGAGCATCAGTTCATCCATGATACCCAGCATCAGCTTGTTGATCGCGGTTTCCGTCGGATAGGACTTCGGCCAGAGGCTGTTACCCAGGCGGCGCAACGGCCCGTCGGCCTCGGCCAGGCCGGTCAGGTGTTTCTGGCGGACGGTTTTCTGGCGGTAGGTGCGAAACGTCGTATCGCTCTTCCACTCGCGATACTGATTGTTGAACTCGCGTGTATAGAAGCACGAGGCGCAGGTGCCCATGAAATACAAGAGCGGGTTGACATTGGTGTACTTCGGATTCCCCCAGTGCCGTCCGGTGGGGCGAAAGTCGGTATCGCGCCCTTCTTCGGTGTAGGCGCCCATGCGAATCGTCTCGAAATCGTTGACGGTCGTGCAGACCGGGCACTCGAGGCGCCTGAGATAAAACGGACTCTCGTGACTTTTCATCGATCCACTCTCCCGGTTGATCGTTGTTCAAGGTAAGCGAGCAATTCCCGACGCATCCGGTCACGCGAGGGGCGGTCTGCGGCGGCGGTGGTGCGCGCGGTCTTCGGTGCCGTCTGCGCGACACGGGCAATGAGCGGACGCACCCGGTTGACAGGAGGGGCCCCCACTACGGCGCGCCGGTCGTGCGCGGACGTTGATGCCGGTGCACGTGCCGGCTCGCGCCCGCGAATCATCTTGAGACTCCAGAGCGCCAGCGCGACCAGCGCCAAGCGTGAGGCAACCGTGAGGCCGACATCGCTCCAGAAAGTTGTATCAAGCATTACATCCATGTTTGTGCTCCGTGTTTCACGAGTCATTCACGTCTTTCGTCAAGCGGTGACGTCCAATCCCGCTGTGCCGGGTTCCGGTGTTTCGGTTTCGGTTTCGGATCGATCGTCTCCGGCCGGGTTCTCCTCTTCATCAGCGGCGCCCTGGGCGGGTTCGTTCTCGCCGTCGGCGTCCTCTTCGGTTCCTTTCTTCTTCTTCCGTTTCTCCTCGTCCTGCTCGCGGTGCAGAATCACTTCGTCGGCGCGCGCAGAGGGAATGGGTTTGCGCTGCTGCGCCTGATTCTTGCGTGTGGTCTCCGTCGCGGCCTGCTGCTGCTGATTCTCCGGGTGCGCCTTCTGAAGCTGCGTGATGCGCTCCGCCGCCTGCGTCTTGGAGAAAACATCTTGGAGTTCGACCGGCCGGACCATGGCCGTTCCTCCCTGCCGTTACATTCCGAATCGTTCCCGCACCATGGTGCGCAGCTTGCCCACCGATTTGGTGTGGATCTGCGACACCCGCGATTCGGAGATTTTCATGACTTCCCCGATTTCCCGTAGCGTCATTTCCTCGTAGTAGTACAGCGCGATCACGAGTTTCTCCTGTTCGGCGAGACTCGAGATGGCGTTGATGAGATACGCGCGCAACTGCTGGCGTTCGATGTCACCAAGGATGCTGCTGTTTTCGGGCGCTTCGAGCGTTTCGACGCGGGGGACCTGACGATTGTCCTCCTCACGGTAGACCAGTTCATCCAGCGACAGGAGGGTGGTACCGGACACGTCCTCGAGTACGCTGGCCAATTCTTCAGCGGTGATGTTCATCTGGTGGGCCAGTTCGGGGCGCGTGGGGACGCGTCCGAGCCGGTTTTCCAGCTGAACGGTTGAGCGGTCGAGTTCCCGCGCCTTGGCGCGGGTGGAGCGCGGCACCCAGTCGAGGGCGCGCAGTTCATCGAGAATCGCGCCGCGGATGCGCGGGACAGCGAACGTTTCAAACTTAACGCCGCGATCCGGGTCGAAATTCTTCAGGGCCTCAATCAGGCCGATCACCCCCGTCGAGATCAGGTCGGAGAGTTCGACCGATTTCGGGAAGCCATGCGCCATCCGCCCGGCGACGTTGCGGACGAGCGGGAGATACCGTTTGAGCAGTTCCTGGCGGACCTCCGGATCGTGCGAGTGACGATAGGCTTCCCACTGGCGTTGGGTCTGCTGCGACTCAGGGTTGCGTCGTACGCCCGCCGTTCGGCCGGACGATGAATTGCTCGTCGTCTTCTGACGTGATGCCACACTCGTCGGCATAAGGTTGACTCCGGGTTATATCTTGTTATCGGATGAAACGACCGGCGAAGTGATCCGGTTTTCCAACCGGTTCACCGGCTCCCTGCCCCCCTTGGCAGG
>DATKYL010000506.1:0-8011 GCA_035528515.1 Acidobacteriota bacterium
AGAACTCGATTCTGAACGCGGCCTGCTCTATACGCAGTTAATCTCCCACCCTCAATGGTACATCAGCCGGTTCGAGCTTCTGGCTTGGGATTATCGCAATCGCAGAGTACATGATCGCTGGGACTTCGCCGATGCGTTTCCCGAGCGAGAGATAGGCATCAGAAGATTCACTCTCTCTCCAGATCGAACGCGTGTCTATGCCTTCGGCGATACTCCTGAGGGAGCTGTCCTCTTCTGCTATGCTCTCGCTGAACGCCGACTCATCTGGGAGACTAGAATCCTGACACCTCTCGGTTATCTGCGGTTCACGCCGGATGGCAAGGAGTTGTGGCGCACGGACAAGGGCTTTGTGGACTGGCCGATCATCGCGGGGTATATCTTCGTCCATGATCCTACCACCGGTGCCGTTATCGACAGCATTTCAATGTTCGGCTACGCAAGCGATCCGCTGCCGGGTCGTGAGATCGTCTTTACTCCTGATGGGCGGAAGGCGTACGTCGCCGCTTCAGACACCAGGTACTCAACCGGCCCTGTCTTCGTCATCGACGTGGCCAAGCGCGAGATAACCGACCTACTCTTCGACGACTTCCAGCATTTACCGTACTGGCTTTCCATCGGACCGGCGCCGTAGCCGGTCCCGGGAGGATTGAATATGTTTCGATTATTGGTCCGCAGTCTCTGCTGCGTGGTTCTTGTCCTATGCCTGACCGCCGACAGCCCCGCCCAGTACTACCAATACTACCGTGACGGCTTAGCCGACGTTCCGTCTCGAAGTGATTGCGTCGTTGTTCTCGCATTGCCAGCTTACTTGTCATGAAGCGACGGGTGGCCCTGACGCCCTCGTCAGGGCTCGCTTAGCCGACGTTCCGTCTCGAAGTGATTGTGTCGTTGTTCTCGCATTGCTAGCTTACTTCTCATGAAGCGACGCTTCTTCAACGATCCCGCCCATGCACATTTTCTGATGTTCTCGTGCTTCCACCGGCGGCAGTTTCTCACGGACGAGTTCGCTCGCATGTGCCTGCGGGATTCGCTTGAGTTTGCCCGCGAGCGACACGGGTTTGCTCTTTGGGCGTACGTGTTCATGCCCGAGCATGTGCACCTGTTACTCCATGTGCATTGAGAAGCGATGCCATCCACGTTGCCCTCAGTAGGCGGCAACGTGACCAAGGCGAGCCCTGACGAGGGCGTCAGGGCCACCCGCCCCCTGCCCGACGCCCCGCCCCCCGCAAATCCACGAATTACCCCTTGCCCATGATGTCCGCAGAAGGGTATACTGCCGGACTCTTGGCGGGGCGGAGTGCGAGTTTGCCTAAGCCAAACTTAATCAATAGGTTGAGTTGACCCACATCAGAAGCGGGAGTCTGAAGGATGCTGGAAGCCAACTTAGGGCTGTATGCCGGAGCGGCGGGCCTGATCGGCCTGATCTTTGTCCTGTTCGTCTACTTCTCCATCAAGCGGGCTCCGACCGGCACGGAGAAGATGACTGAGATTGCCGAGGTCATTCACCGCGGCGCGATGGTCTTCCTCAAGCGGGAATACTCGATCCTCGCCATCTTTGTCGTCATCGTCTTCGCACTGCTGGCCTGGAAGATCAGCTTGCACACGGCGACCGCCTTTATTACCGGGGCGGCCTTTTCAATGCTCGCCGGTTTCTTAGGGATGACCGCCGCGACCCAGGCCAATGTCCGGACCTCCGCCGCGGCCAAGGACCACGGGCAGGGTAAGGCCCTGGTCATCGCCTTCTCCGGTGGTTCGGTGATGGGTATGTCGGTCGCCTCGCTCGGTCTGATCGGGCTCGGATTCTACTACTTCCTATGGGGTCACGCCGAACCGCAGATTTTGACCGGCTTCGCGATGGGTGCCTCATCGATCGCCCTGTTCGCCCGTGTCGGCGGCGGCATCTTCACCAAGTCGGCCGACGTCGGCGCCGACCTGGTCGGGAAAGTTGAGGCCGGGATCCCCGAGGACGATCCACGCAACCCGGCGGTGATCGCCGATAACGTCGGCGACAACGTCGGCGACGTGGCCGGGATGGGTGCCGACCTCTTCGAATCATACGTCGGTTCGGTGGTCGCCTCGATCGCCCTGGGCGCGACCATGGCCGTCGCGCCGGTGGCGCACATGGCACTGCCTCTGACTCTTGTCGCCATTGGTGCTCTCGCTTCGATCCTGGGGATTCTCTCGGTGCGCATGTTGTCGCGTATGAATCCTGCGATGGTCCTCCGGCTGGTGACCTACGTCGCCGCCGTTCTCATGCTGGTGGTCGCCTACGTCCTCGTGGGCAAACTCGGTTTGTCGATAAAGGTCTTCTATGCGGTTCTCGCGGGAACGCTGGCCGGGATCGGGATGGGCCTTCTGACCGAGTACTATACCGCCGGCAAACCGATCCGCACCATTGCCGCCGCATCGGAGACCGGCGCGGCGACGAACATCATCACCGGACTGGCGGTCGGCATGGAATCGGTCGCGCTCCCGGTGCTTCTGATCTGCGTCGCGATCTTCGTCGGGTACACTCAGGCCGGACTCTACGGTATCGGTATCGCGGCGGTCGGCATGCTGGCGACCATCGGTGTGACAATGTCGGTTGACGCCTACGGCCCGATCGCCGACAACGCGGGCGGCATCTCGGAGATGTCGGGTCTCGGTCCGGAAGTGCGAGCGATTACCGATAAGCTCGACGCGCTCGGCAATACCACCGCAGCCATCGGCAAGGGATTCGCCATCGGCTCCGCGGCCCTGACCGCACTGGCTCTTTTCTCCGCGTACACCGCGGCGGTCGGCCTGAAAGAGATCAACCTCCTGCAGGCGGAGGTGGTGATCGGATTCTTCGTCGGCGGCATCCTGCCGTTTCTCATTGCCGCCCTCACCATGACCGCGGTCGGCCGCGCGGCCTTCAGCATGGTCACCGAAGTCCGCCGCCAGTTCCGTGAAATCAAGGGCATCATGGAAGGGACCGCGAAACCCGATTCCGACCGTTGCGTGTCGATCGCAACGACCGCCGCACTGCGCGAGATGGTCATCCCCGGGGTGATCGCGATTCTGGCCCCGATCCTGATGGGCTCGCTGCTCGGCAAGGAGGCGCTCGGCGGCATGCTGGCGGGTGCGACCCTGGCCGGCGTTTTGCTCGCGCTGATGATGGCCAACGGCGGCGGCGCCTGGGACAACGCGAAGAAGTATATCGAATCCGGCCATCACGGCGGTAAGGGTTCGGATGCGCACAAAGCGGCGGTCGTCGGCGACACCGTGGGTGATCCTTTCAAGGACACCTCGGGTCCTTCGATGAACATTCTGATCAAGCTGATGGCCATCGTGTCACTTGTTTTGGCACCGCTTTTTGTCTGAGGATTTGAGGATTCATGAGACGTTCTGCGCGGGCCGGGACAACTCCTGCACCGGTCCACCGGAGCGTACAGTACGCGACGCCGCAACGGACCGGGAGCCTTGACCGTTCGTCGCCCGCGCACTATCCTGATCGTTCAGAATCGGGTGATGGCCCGGCGACAGGCGGGTGTACCGGACATCCCCGGTTCGTGAAATATGAAACTTTCACAAGGTCGGCCCGTCTTTTGAATTCGTATCGATGAGCCATTCCCCCGGAGTGGCGGGTCGAGGAGGTGGATGATCATGGAAGAAATGGATGCCACATCAATTCCCACACAGCTCCCGGAAGGCGACTCCGACGCGCCGCAACTGGGGTTCCTGGGCAAGCTGTGGAACCTTTTCGTCGATCCCAAAAAGACCTTCGCCTCCGTCGGCCGCAACCATGAGTGGGTCATTCTCTGGATCCTGGCGTCCCTGATCTCGATCGGGAGCTTCATGCCGATCAAGGCGATCGTGAAGGAGGCGCGACTGGACCAGGTGGAAGAGTATCTGGAGGCGCAAAACGTGCCCGAGGAACGGCGCGAGGAATTCCGCGATGGGGTACGACGACAATTCGACGACCCGAAGTACCTCCTGTTCGTGCCGGCCACACTCCTTGTCGCACTGCTGATCGTCTCCGGCATCCTGCTTTTCCTCGGTAACATCATTCTGGGTGGAGATACGTCATACCTCCGGATGCTGAATGCGTACGCCTGGACCGGACTCATCGTGATACCCGCAACCATCGTCACCATACCTCTGGTCATGGCCAAGGGGTCGATGGACGTATCGATCGGTCTGGGTGTCCTGACATCAGCGGACACCGGACCCTTTCTGAAGAAACTGCTGTCCTCGTTTGAGCTGTTCGCTTTGTGGCAGGTCTGGCTCTCGTCGGTGGCGGTCGGCGTTCTGGCAGGGGTCCAGACGTCCAAAGCGTTTTGGGCGGTTTTTGTCATCTGGCTGATCTGGGTTATGGCGCAGAGCGGTCTGGCCGCACTGGGGATACCCTTAGGCATGTAGCGTCGGAACCATCCGACGGATTCAATTCGCGAAGGAGATGTTCATGGGAAAGAACCGACTCGCTGCCATTGTCGCACTGGCGGTTATCCTCACCATCGGGGGTGCATCGCTGGCCGGTGCGCAGGTTTTGACACTGAATGAGTGCATCAATATCGCGATGGAGAACTACGGCTCGTCGCAATACGGCCTGCCGTCGGCGCTACAATCGTACCACCAGTCACAGCAGGCGGTCTGGTCGGCCTGGGGCGATCTCCTGCCGCGGATCTCTCACGGCTACAATTACAACTGGTCGCGCAATTCTGACGTTACCTGGCTGGAAGAAGCCAAGCAGTTCGTCCCGATCGACTCGGCGGGCATTCCGAAGACCACCACCAGGTGGTCAAACAGTTTCTCATTGCAGCAGACGCTCTTTGACGGTGGTGCCAACTTGTACCGGGTGGCGCAATCCTATCACCAGCGCACCGCTCGGCGGGAAGGTCTCCGGTCGGCCGAAAACAACCTCGTGTTCGGCATTAAAGAGGGCTACTTCAACCTCCTGAAAGCGATTAAGCTCGTCGAGGTGCAGCAGGCGGCCGTACGCCGGGCCGAGGAGTTTCACAAGACCATTCGCAGCAAGTATGAGTTGGGATCGGCGTCGCTCTCTGAGGTTCTCAAGGCCGAGGTCCAGCTCGGGACCGCGCAGTTGGAATTGCTGCGACGCCAGAATGAAGTTGCGACGGCGCGGGCGAGACTCAATACGATATTGGGTCGTTCGGTCGACGACCCTCTCGACATCGCCGATGTGGGCACGGGAAATCCGGCGGCGCTGTCCTATGACGTGGCTCTGCAGGAGGCGGAGGCCTCGGCCCCCGAGGTACTCTCCGCGCGGGCAGCGCTGCGGTCGGCCAAAGACGACATCGGCATCGCCCGCGCGACATTGTTCCCGTCCTTCAGCTGGTCGGTCTCACGCAGCTACAGGCCGCGCGAACGCAACGAACTTATCGATTTCGACGGCCGCTTCGGAACCTGGTCCGTCGGAGCCAGCCTGAGCTTCACCATCTTCGGCGGGTTTCACCGGAAGACGGCGATTTCCAGCGCCCGCGTCGGCCTGAAGTATACCCGCGAATATCTCAAACAGGCCGAGAACGCCGTCGCACTGGCGGTCAAACAGGCGCACCTGGGGGTCGAACTGGCCGCCGAGAGCCGACGGCTGGCCGAGCAGACCGAGGCCTCCGCCCAGGAAGATTTCAACCTCGCCCAGGAAAAGTACAATCTCGGAGCGGCCACCATCCTCGATTTGCTGGATGCGCAGGAGTCGTTGACGCGGGCCCAAAACGACAAGGTGAACGCGCTGTACGATCATTTCGTGACGGTGGCCGGACTTGAGAGAGCGATCGGACGGGGGCGGTAAGGCGCTTGTCGCGCCCCGGCCGACAAACTGATATCGGTAGCGGCCTGACAAAAGCGGCGCGCAACGCGAACCCCGACCCGTCGGATGTCGTATACTGTGGTGTACCATGGTGGGACCCGGTATCTGGGTCAAGTCTGAGGAATCCGACAACAATTCAGGCGTGAGGTGGATGTGCCCATGACGAAAAAGAAGAAGAAAACACTGATCATCGGGGGGGGCATCCTCGTCATCCTCATTCTCGTCGTGGTGAATCTCACCAGCTCCCGTGAGGCGACGACGAAGGTGGCGGTCGGCAAGGTCAAGGAAGGAAAACTAACCTCCCAGGTCAGCGCTTCGGGTAAGGTCCAGCCGCGAACCGAGGTCAAGATCTCCGCCAACGTCTCCGGCGAGATCGTCGACATTCCGGTCGTCGAGGGCCAGGCCGTTTCCAAGGGTGACCTGCTGGTGCAGATCGATCCCAAGAACTACGACGCCGTGCTCCGTCAGGCGCAGGCCGGGTACGATGCGGGGGTGGCGAACCTGCGACTGGAAGAGGCACAGGTCAGTGAGGCCGAGCCGTCCTTTGAACGCCAGAAGGCCCTGTTTGAAAAGAACCTGACCTCCAAGGAAACCTACGATGTGGCTTTGGCGCGTGTGACCACGGCCAGAGCGTCGGCCGAAGCGGCACGTTCCCGCATGCTGCAGGCTAAGGCAGCCGTCGACCAGGCCAACGAGAACCTGCGTTATACCACCATCCGCTGCCCGATCGACGGTTACGTGACCGACCTGCGCAGTGAGATCGGTGAAATCGTGATGGGGTCCCAGAACTACCAGGCGACCGTCATTATGGTGGTGAGCGATCTCTCCGAAATCGAAGTGGAGATCGAGGTCGATGAGACCGATATCGCCGCCGTCGCCCTCGACCAGGATGTCGACATCGGACTCGATGCCGTGCGGGACACCACCTTCAAAGGCCGGGTCGTGCAGGTCGGCAACACGGCCAAGGTCTCTGGGCTGGGTTCGCAGGATCAGGTTACCAACTTCATGGTGACCGTCCTGATAACCGATTCGGTCCCCAATATCAAACCGGGCATGACCGCCACCTGTGATATCACCACCGACAGCCGCGACAAAGCCCTGAATGTTCCGATCGGCGCCGTGGTTCTCCGGGACGAGTCCCGTCTCAAGAACAAGGAGAAGGAGGGGGACAAGGAGGACGGCAGCGGTGCTGTCAGTGAAGCGGTGGCCGCGGACGCGGACGAGGACGCGACGGCGTCGGCGGATACGACGGCTGGAACCGATGCGGAAGACGAGAAGACCGAGGTGAAGAAGAAACCGCTGGAAGGCGTGTTTGTTGTTCGCGACGGAAAGGCGGTCTTTGTTGCCGTCGTCACCGGGATCGCCGACCAGCAGAATATCGAGATTGCCAGCGGACTCGAAAAGGACGAGGAAATCGTCGTCGGTCCGTTCCGTACCCTGCGCCAACTCGATGACGGTGATGCCGTCGAGCCTGAGAGCGGAAAGAGTGACGACTAACGATGCGCCGCCGACACACGGCGCATCGGTTCGGGCGTGAACGCCGGAGAAAGGTTACGTTATGTTGATAGCGACACACGATCTGTGGAAGACCTACGTCATGGGGGCGGAGGAAGTCCACGCCCTGCGCGGCGTGACCCTGGATATCGACAAGGGCGAGTATGTCGCGATCATGGGACCCTCCGGATCGGGCAAATCGACGCTCATGAATCTGATCGGCTGTCTCGACACCCCGTCGCGGGGAACGTACGAACTCAACGGGCGTCAGGTGTCGTCGATGAATGATGACGAACTCGCCCGCGTGCGCAACAAAGAGATCGGCTTTGTCTTCCAGACGTTCAACCTGCTGCCGCGCGCTACCGCCCTCCATAATGTCGAGCTGCCCCTGATTTACAGCGGCACCAACAGCGAGAAACGCATCGACATGGCCAAGCGCGCGCTCGAAATGGTCGATTTGGGCGACCGTATGACGCACCGTCCCAATCAGCTCTCGGGCGGTCAGCGGCAGCGCGTGGCGGTCGCGCGGGCGCTGGTGAACAATCCCTCCCTGATTCTGGCCGACGAGCCCACCGGCAACCTCGACACCAAGACCGGCCTCGAGATCATGGGGCTGTTCGACCGGCTGCATCAAGCGGGCAACACGATCATCATCGTCACGCACGAACACGATGTGGCCCAATACGCTAATCGGGTCATCCATATCCGCGACGGCGGGGTAGAGAAGGA
>DATKYL010000507.1:0-12596 GCA_035528515.1 Acidobacteriota bacterium
ATCTTCGATAGACCGACCCCTACAGCTGCAGCCCCATTCGTTTCATGTGGCGGGTGGCCCGGACGCCTCGTCCGGGTCTCACAGAGTCGTTTCAAACGGTCGATCACGCTCGTGTCACAGGCGGGGTCTTATCATAGTCCAGATAGGGAAAGAGTCTTGAGAAACTCGGACCAGGCGTCCGGGCCACCCATCCCCTCGAGAGGGGCCTGAAATAGCATCTTCTATTCGCTACACCGTCGCCGCGATCCGGTCGTTGCGACAGTGGATCGTCTCCTCGCGGCCGGGGCCGGTGGAGACTATGAGCAACCTGACGCCGAGCGTATCGCCGACGAATTGCAGATACTCCTTCGCTGCCGCCGGGAGATCATCGTAGTCGGTCATGCCGACGGTTGAGGTCTTCCAGCCGGGGAATGTACGGTAGACGGGTTTCGCCTTCTCGAAGCAAGTGGGGTCATATGGGATTTCGTCGGTGCGGACATCGTCGATGTCGTAGGCGACGCAGACCGGAATTTCATCGAGGCTGTCGAGCACGTCGAGTTTGGTCACGGCGATGTGCGTGACGCCGCTGATACGGATGGCGTACTTGAGCGAGACCAGGTCGAGCCAGCCGCAGCGACGGCGGCGACCGGTGGTGGTGCCGAATTCATTGCCGCGCTTCTGCAGGTTGTCGGCTTGGGCGCCGTGAACTTCGGTCGGGAACGGGCCGCGGCCGACGCGGGTGGTGTAGGCCTTAACCACGCCGATTACTTGTCCGATCGCGGCGGGGGCGATACCGAGGCCGGTAACGAGACCGCCGATCGTGGTGTTGGACGAGGTGACATATGGGTAGGTCCCGAAGTCAATGTCGAGCATCGAGCCCTGCGCTCCCTCGAAGAGAATTTCCTGGCCCTGGTGGATTGCATCGTGGACAACGCGGGTGGCGTTGACGAGCATCGGCATGAGCCGGTCGCGGTAGGAAAGCAGCTCATCGGTCGTGCTCTCAGCGGTGCAGCCGTTGTCGGCAAGGTAGCCGCCACTGAGCGCATCCCAATAGCCGACGGCATTGGCGACGCGTTGGCGGAGGCGGTCGGGATCGGCCAGATCACCGGCGCGCACGCCGCGGCGGGCGATCTTGTCGGCGTAGGCGGGGCCGATGCCGCGCATGGTGGTGCCGATCTTGTCGGTTTCCACCTCACCCTCTTCGCAGCGTGCTTCGAGGAGGCGGTGGTGCGGCAGGACGAGATGGGTCAGAGTTGAGATGGAAAGTCGTCCTGCGACGGTGACGCCTTTGGCCACAAGTTCGTCGATCTCCCCGAACAGTGTCACGAGATCGCAGACGACGCCGTTGCCGATCAGCGAATGCGCCCGCGGTGTGAGAATGCCGGTCGGGAGAAGGTGCAGTGCGTAGGTGGTGTCGCCGATGCATACCGTGTGTCCGGCGTTGGCGCCGCCGGAGAAACGCGCCACCAGGTCGGCGGACGTCGATAAGACGTCGATGACCTTCCCCTTGCCTTCATCACCCCACTGCATTCCCAAAACCACGCGGTTGGTCATTGCGTCTCCTCCTCCTATGACGATGCCGTCCGGCTGCCCGCGGTACGGCGTACGTTATCGATCCAACTCCAGATCTTGTCCTTGCCCACTCCGGTGACCGCCGAGGTGGCGAGCGGCGCGACCGGGCCATCGGGTCCCTCGACCGTCCAGCGCCGTAGCGCCTGTGCCCGCTGGTTGCCCGAGAGTTTGTCGCACTTGGTCAGAACGGTCAGGAAGGGTCGTCGTCCGTTGGCCAGCCATGCCAGCCACTCTCTGTCCTCTTCGGTCGGTTCCCGGCGCGCGTCGAAGAGCGCGATCACCCCCGCGGGGCGTTCGGGGCTGTCGAGATAGGCCTCGATCAAGATGGACCAGTCATCGCGCATCTTCTTTGAGACGCGGGCGTATCCGTAGCCGGGCAGATCCACCACGTAGAACGGCTGTCCGCTGCCGGTTTCGAACAGAAAGAAGTTGAGACAGCGCGTCTTGCCCGGGGTGCGGGATGTTTTAGCGAGATGATGCCGTGCCGCCAGCCGGTTGAGGAGCGACGATTTGCCGACGTTCGATTTCCCGGCAATCGCGATCTCCGTCTTGCGATCGCGCGGGAGATCGGCGGGGCTGTAGACGCTCTTGACGTACTGGGCCTCCATTGGCCGTCCATATCACTCGGGTTTTTTCTGGTGGACGCGGCGCACCTCACCCGTCGCGGCGACTTGCAGCAGACGGTCAGCCTACGCCGATTTCTTCTTTTTGGCGTTTTTGAATTCGAGTGCCGGTTTGGCCCGGCCCCGGATGACGTCGCCGGTGACTGTGACTCGCTTCAGTCCGGCCAGCGACGGGATTTCAAACATCGTATCGAGCAGAGCGGCCTCGAGGAACGAGCGCAGGCCGCGCGCCCCGGTCTTGCGTTTCAGCGCGCGATCGGCGACCTCGTCGAGCGCCGAGGGTTTGATCACGAGTTCGACCCCCTCCATCGCGAAAAGCGCATGGTATTGGCGGGTGAGCGCGTTTTTCGGTTCGGTCAGAATCCGCAGGAGGGCGTCACGGTCGAGTTCTTCCATCGCGGCGGTGACCGGGAGACGGCCGATCAACTCCGGGATCAGTCCGTATTGGAGGAGATCTTCGGCCTCCACCAGCGCCAGCACGTCGGAGGTGGTCAGCGCCGACAGCGAGGCGGGGTCGGTGTGGAAGCCGACGTTTTTCTTGCCGATGCGGCGGTTGACGATTTCCTCCAGCCCGTGAAATGCGCCGCCGCAGATGAACAGGATGTTGCGCGTGTCGAGCTTGACGAATGACTGCTCGGGATGTTTGCGCCCGCCTTTGGGCGGGACATTGGCGATCGTCCCCTCCAGGATCTTCAGAAGCCCCTGCTGAACGCCTTCACCGGAGACGTCGCGGGTGATCGACGGGTTCGCCTCCTTGCGGGCGATCTTGTCGAGTTCGTCGATGTAGACGATCCCGCGTTCGGCGCGACGGGGGTTGTAGTCGGCGGCCTGGAGGAGGCGCACCAGGATATTTTCGACGTCCTCGCCGACATACCCGGCTTCGGTCAGCACGGTGGCGTCGGCGATGCAGAACGGTACCGCGAGCTTGCGCGCCAGAGTCCGGGCCAGAAGCGTCTTGCCGGTGCCGGTGGGGCCGAGGAGGAGGATGTTGGTCTTTTCGAGTTCGATGTCGTCGGGGCACTCCGTACAGAAGACGCGCTTGTAGTGGTTGTAGACCGCCACGGAAACGATCTTCTTGGCCTGTTCCTGTCCGATGACGTATTCGTCGAGGAACGACTTGACCTCGGCCGGCCGCGGGAGCGTGGCCAACGCCGGCGTGTCTTCGGCCTCATCGGCTTGGCCGTCGCCCAAAAGGCCGTAGCAGGTGCGGATGCAGTCGTCGCAGATGAGCGCGTTGAATCCGGAGAAGATCTTGCGGGCGCGGGTCGGCTCTTTGCCGCAGAAAGCGCAGCGGCCCCGCCAGAACGCTTCCTTGTCATCGGGCGGTTCGCCGGGAGGACCCGGCGGTCGGGGCGGTCGGGGCGGATCGTCTTTATCGGTCATGGCGGTTCACCTCACGGCTTGCAGCGCGCATTTCTCGCCCCTCTGACCCGGGGGCAAAGGAAAGGCCCGGGGCCGCGGCACGCCTTGCACGTTGTGCCTGCGGGGGCCCGGGCTCATAGGGCGCCGTACGACAGTATACTACGACTCCTTTTTCTGAGTCACTTTCTTTTCGTAGACCGTATCGATGATGCCGTATTCTTTTGCCTCTTCCGGCGACATGAAGAAATTGCGGTCGGTATCATGTTCGACTTTCTCAAGCGCCTGCCCGGTGTGTTTGACCAGGATTTCATTGAGGCGGGCCTTGATCCATAGGAGTTCTTTGGCGTGGATTTCGATATCGGAGACCTGGCCCTGGACGCCGCCCCACGGCTGGTGGATCATGACGCGGGCGTTCGGCAGCGCGGCGCGCTTGCCGGCGGTCCCGGCGGCCAGCAGGACCGCACCCATCGAGGCCGCCATCCCGACACAGGTGGTCACGACGTCGGGTTTGATGAACTGCATCGTGTCGTAGATCGCCAGCCCGGCGGAGACCACGCCGCCCGGCGAGTTGATGTAGATGAAGATATCCTTGTCGGGGTCCTCGGCTTCGAGGAACAGAAGCTGGGCGATGACGACGTTCGCGACGTTATCGTCGACCGGTGTCCCGATGAAGACGATCCGGTCTTTGAGAAGCCGGGAATAGATGTCATAGGCGCGCTCGCCGCGCCCGCTCTGCTCAACAACGATCGGTATCAAGGTCATACGCGGAGTTCTCTCCCTTTGGCAGATATGAATTCTCGGTTCATCCGTTGCGGTCGATCTTGGCCGCCGATCGTCACGAGGTCGTGGGAACGTTCCCCCCCCACGTTTCAGAAGATCGGCCGATTCGGTCCCGGGATTGACCTTTTCCCGGTGCCCCGCCTCGTCTATTCCCCGGGGGTGATGATCCTCCGTCGGGGGGTGTAGGGTACTTCCCTGACCTCGGCGGTGGCGATGATGGCCTCATAGACGCGGCTTTCGAGGAGGCTGGAGTGAATCCTCTGTGCGTCGGGTTTCTCCGGTGCCCCTTCGGGCCACCCCTTGACGATGGCGGCGACCTCTGCATCGGTCACCGTGACGTTCTCTACCCGGGCGATTTCGTACAGCGCCAGATCCCACCGGAACTGCTCGCTGGCGAGCGGTTCGAATTGCGCGCGGACCGCCTCGGGGGTCACCGAAGGATTCTGCGCTTTGAGGCGGTTTGCGATATCCTCGAGATAGCGGTTAAGGAAGGTGGTCGGGACCGGGATCGGATTCGCATCCACTATGGCCTTACGCACTTGGGCCCGCAGGTCGCGTTGCGCCGCTTGCTCAGCCCGGCGTTTGAGGTCCTCGCGCAGGATGTCTCGCAGTTTGGTCAGCGTCTCGGTCTTGCCGTCGGTGAGCGCGCGGGCGAAATCATCGTCGGCGGGCGGGAGCGTTTTCTGGGAAACCGATTTCATCCAGACGCGATAGAGCAGCGTGTTGCCCGCCAGATCGGGGTCGGTCTCCTCGGGCGGGTAGTTGACCTCGATCTCCTTGCCCTCGCCGACACCCATTCCGACCAGACCCTTAAGGAATTCGGGGCGGGTACGGTCTTCACGCAGCTCGATGCGGATCCCGTCGAACTGCGATTGTTTGACGCGATTGAGGCGGTCGTAGATCTTCTGGAGGTTGCAGACCACCACGTCGCCCTCCCGGGCGGGGCGGGTCACTTCGGTTGTGGTGGCTTTTTCATCCCGGAGGCTGTCGACCGCCCGGTCGACGTCTTCGTCGCCGACCTCATAGATCTGCTTGGTGAGCTCGAGGCCCTTGTAGCCGGTGATCTCGAAATCGGGACGGACCTCGACGGCGGCCTCGAAGCTCATATCGCTGCCCGGCTTAACCTTGCTCAGGTTGTCGAGGGTCGGCGCGCCGAGGGGGTCGAGTGCCAATTGACCCAGGGCCGCCCGCAGGGCGGCGGGGATGATCTCCTCGATGACATCCTGGCGGATAGCATCAGCGAAGCGCTCATTCACCATCTTCAGCGGCGCCTTGCCGGGGCGAAAGCCGGGGATATTGGACTTCTGACGGTACTGCTTTGTTACAGCCTCAAAGGCCGCATCGACTTCCGTGGCGGGGACCGTAACCTGGACGGTCCGGGTCCACTCGTCTTCTTTCGTGATAGTCGCTTGGACGTCCATAATGACCGCTCTTCCCCCTCTTGGAGAGCGATCCAACATACGGAATTGGGGTGGGCGGCCCAATCGTTTTCGGGTCATGTCGGCAGCGGGTCAGTGGCGCCCTCAGGCGCCTGTTTTCTGTGACAGCCACCGGGGAGGTGGGGATCATTTCGCTGTTGCCGCAGGGGGCAAAATGGCCTAAATTAAAGTCTTTGACCGACTTGCCGGGGGCGGGCCGGTCGCGGGCTTTGACTGTATTGCGGAGGCATCCATGGCGTTGGAGCGCGAGCGAACGATTCCAGTCTACCTCGAAGAGGAGATGAAGAGTTCGTATCTGGACTATTCGATGTCGGTCATCACCCAGCGGGCGCTGCCGAATGCGGCGGATGGGCTCAAGCCGTCGAACCGGCGGATTCTGGTGGCGATGAACGACCTCAATCTGAGTCCCGGCGGTGCACACCGTAAGTGCGCCAAGATCTGCGGCGATACATCCGGTAACTACCATCCCCACGGCGAGCAGGTGATATATCCGACGCTGGTCCGGATGGCGCAGGGTTTCAACATGCGCTATATCCTGGTCGACGGTCAGGGGAATTTCGGTTCGATCGACGGCGATTCGGCGGCGGCGATGCGGTATACCGAGGCGCGGCTTTCGTCGGTGGCAGTCGAGATGCTCGCCGACATGGACAAGGACACCGTCGACCTGATACGCAACTACGATAACACGCTCGATGAGCCGGTGGTGCTGCCGTCACGCTTCCCGAACCTCTTGTGCAACGGTTCATCGGGGATTGCGGTCGGAATGGCGACGAACGTCCCGCCGCACAACCTGGGTGAGATTGTCGACGCCCTCAGTGCGCTGATCGCCGATCCGGAAATCGACGACGACACGCTTTACGGTTACATCGAGGGACCGGATTTCCCGACCGGCGGTCTGATTGTCGGGCGGGCGGGAATCAACAGTGCGTTTCGGACCGGCAAGGGGCAGCTCATGGTACGCGCACGCGCCAACGTGGAGAGCCTCCCCAACGGCAAGCAGAACATTATCGTTTCGGAGATACCGTATCAGGTCAACAAATCGAACTTCCTCGAGCGCACCGCCGATCTGGTGCGCAACAAGAAGCTCGAGGGTATCTCCGATCTGCGCGATGAGTCGGATCGCGACGGGACGCGGGTGGTGATCGAGCTGCGGCGCGACGCGCTGCCCGAGATCGTGCTCAACAACCTCTTCAAGCATACGCAAATGCAGATCACCTTCGGGGTGATCAACCTGGCGCTGGTCGACGGTGTGCCGCGGTTGTTGTCGATGCGTCAGCTTTTGGACGAGTTCCTCAAGCATCGGCATGTGATTATCACGCGGCGCACCGAGTTCGATCTCCAGAAGGCCGAGGAGCGCGCGCATATTCTGGAAGGGCTCAAGATCGCGCTCGACAATATCGACGCGATCATCACGCTGATCCGTGCGTCCAAGACGCCGGCCGAGGCGAAGGCGGGTTTGATCAAGGAGTTCAAGCTCTCCGATCGTCAGGCGCAGGCGATTCTCGAGATGCGCCTGCAGCGTCTGACCGGGCTCGAACGCCAGAAGATCGAAGAGGAATACCTCGCGCTGATCCAGGCGATCGAGGAGTTCCGCAGCATTTTGGCGTCGAAGGACCGGCGCATGCAGATCGTGCGGGACGAATTGATCGAGCTGCGGGAGAAGTACGGCGACGAACGGCGGACGGAAATCATCGAGGCGGTCGACGATTTCGAGATCGAGGATCTGATCGCCGAAGAGGACGTCGTTCTGACCATCTCGCACGAGGGGTACATCAAGCGCCTGACGGTGTCGGCGTATCGCCGGCAGGGACGCGGCGGGCGCGGCGTGCGCGGGATGGGGACCAAGGAGTCCGATTTTGTCGAACATCTCTTCATCGCTTCCACCCACGATTACATCCTCTTCTTCACCACGGCGGGACGCTGCTACTGGCAGAAGGTGCACGCGGTGCCGCAGGGCGGGCGTCTGGCCAAGGGCAAGAATATCCACAACCTCGTCAAACTCAGTCCGGGCGAGAAGATCACCGCCTTTGTGCCGGCCAAGAAGTTCGACGACGAGCACTACATCGTGATGGCGACGAAGGACGGCACGGTCAAGAAGACCGTTCTGTCGGCGTTCGCGAATCCGCGGCGCGGCGGGATCAACGCGATGGATCTCCCTGAGGGCGATGAGCTGATCGAAGCCGACATCACCGACGGAACGCACGAGATTATCCTCGCCACCCGCAGCGGTCAGGCGGTGCGTTTCCACGAGGACAACGTGCGGGCGATGGGCCGCACGGCCTACGGGGTGCGCGGCGTGTCCCTCGGCAAGGACGACCGCGTGATCGGCATGGTAGTCGTTAAGCGCGCCAGCACGCTGGTCTCGGTGACCGAAAACGGCTACGGGAAACGCTCGGAAATCGCCGATTACCGTCTCACCAAACGCGGCGGCAAGGGTGTCATCAACATCAAGACGAACGAACGCAACGGGAAGGTGATTGCGATCAAGGAAGTCGTCAACCAGGACGAGCTGATGATCATCAGCCAGGGCGGGATCGTCATTCGGATGGGGATCGAAAAGCTCCGCGTGATGGGCCGCGCCACCCAGGGCGTGCGTCTGATCAGCCTCGACAAAGGCGACAAAGTGATCGACGTGGCCCGCGTGGTTATCACCGAGAACGGCGAGAACGGGAACGGGGACGATAGCGCGAATGATCCGGTGAACGACGCGTAGTGCGGTACCTGGACATAGAACTCCTGGCGACGGGAGTGTCAGAGTGTCGGAGAAGAAACGTCGTTCTCTGCGGCTGCGTGATTACGACTATGCGCAGGCCGGCATGTATTTCGTGACGGTATGTACCGAGGCCAGAATGTGCCCGTTCGGAGAGATCGTCGCGGGACAGATGCGCCTTAATGGACTCGGCCACATCGTTCAGAGTGAATGGATTCGGACGGCGGCGATCCGGCCGCAGGTCCGGCTGGATGTGTTTGCAGTGATGTCGAATCACTTTCATGCGATTCTCGCCATCGATGATCGTAGGGGCGTATTGCCATACGCCCCCGCCCCCGGCCTGAGATCACCCTCGCAGACCATAGGGGCGATCATCCGCGGCTGGAAAGCGGCCGTGACGAAGCGTGTGAATCAGATTCGCGGGACATCCGGTGCTGCCGTGTGGCAGCATAACTTCTACGAGCATGTCATTCGGAATGAAGATGATCTGTACAACGCACGTCGGTATATCGAGGAGAATCCCGCGCGGTGGGCTTTGGATCGCGAGAATCCGGAAGGCATGCGCGGAGGGTGATCGTTTGGGCGTATGCAATACGCCCCTACCACGGGGGGCTCGAGGCGTGCGGAGAGGACATTCTCTGATGGACAGATTGGGCGTATGCAATACGCCTCTACGATTGGACTGAATGAACGGTCTGAACACCCGTGATCTCAAGAGACGCGCAGCATGCGACAATTCCACATGTGGCAGGTGAGGCTTGTTGTCGCGCTCGTGGCGGTCGTTGGATTGCAATGGGGGTGTGGTTCTGATATGAAGACCGAGGATTCAGTCGATCAACTCTTCGCCGACTACTGGGACGATCGCATGCAGCGGAATCCCGAGTGGGCGACCTATCAGGGGGATCACCGGTTCGACTCGCTCCTGGCGGATGTCTCCCCCGCCGCGATCGAGGCTGAGCGGGAGGCGCTGATTCGGTTCGGCATGCGTTTGCAGGCACTGGTGGACGCCGGAAACGCTGATCTGCGGGATCTGAATGTCGATCTCTTCGCACGCGAGATCAAGAACCAACTGCGGGACCTCGAACTGCGCGGGTATCTGATGCCGCTCTCGCAGCAGGGCGGGCCGCACATCAACTTCCTCGAACTGACGACATTCCATCCCTTTGCGACGATCGTGGATTGCGACAACTTCGTCGCGCGACTGCGCGCCTTCCCGATTTTGATCGATCAGACGATCGACAACATGCGGGCAGGCGTGGCCGCGGGGCTGGTGCCGGCGCGGATGATCATGGAGAAGGCGCTGTCGCAGATCGAGGCGCAGATCAAAGAGCACCCGCGGCAATCTCCCCTGGCGGGTGGGATCGATCTGATCGGCGATGATGTGCTCGATTGCCAGCGGGCCCGGTTGACCGAGGAGATTCTGGCGGCGATTGGCGGTGACGTCATCCCGGCGTATGCGCGTCTGGCGGAGTTCGTGCGTGATGAGTACATCCCGGCCTGCCGTGATACGATTGGCTGTCTGGCGCTTCCGGACGGGAGAGACCGGTACGAGTACCTGGCGCGTCGGTACACGACGACCGACACGACGCCGCAGGAGATTTTCGAAATCGGCCGGCAGGAAGTGGCGCGTATCCGCTCGGAGATGGAGGCGATCAAAGACTCGGCCGGATTTGCCGGCACACTGCGCGAGTTCATCGCCTACCTGCGAACCGATCCGCAGTTTTCGTATGGCACCGGCGATTCGCTGGTGGACGGGTTCAAGACGATCTTGGGGCGGATGGATGAGAGAATGCCCGAGTTGTTCGGACGCCTGCCGGAGGCGCGCTACGATTTCCGTGAGATAGAGCCGTTCCGTGCCGAAGCCGCGCCGGATGCATACTACTACGAGGCGCCGCAGGATCGTTCGCGTCCGGCGTATTTCTACATCAACACCTACCAACCGCGCCAGCGCCCGAAGTACACAATGGAGGCGCTCGCCTATCATGAGGCGGTGCCGGGTCATCATTTGCAGATTGCGATCCAGCAGGAGTTGACCGATCTGCCGCAGTTTCGGCGGCAGGGCGGGTTTACGTCGTTTGTCGAGGGGTGGGCGTTGTACTCAGAAAGGCTGCCGAAGGAGATCGGGTTCTACGCCGATCCGTATTCGGAGTTCGGGCGGTTGACGTTCGACGCCTGGCGGGCGGTGCGGCTGGTGGTCGATCCGGGGATCCACTACTTCGGCTGGACGCGTGACCAAGCGATCGAATACTTCCGGGAAAACACAGGGTTGTCGGATCACAACATCGAATCCGAGGTTGATCGGTATATCGCCTGGCCGGGTCAGGCCTTAGCCTACAAGATCGGTCAGTTGAAGATTCTGGAGTTGCGGGCGCAGGCGGAGGAGACGTTGGGGCCACGCTTTGACATCCGCGCGTTTCACGATGAACTTCTGAGCGACGGGGCACTGCCGCTGGATCTTCTCGAAATCAAGATGAACCGCTGGCTGGCGACGATCGCACAGGATTGAGCGGCGCGGTGTCGGCTTACCGTATCTCCTCCGTAACCCCTCCGGGGTTGCTGTTCTGTCATCCGCTATGACACCGCAGCGCCGTGTCGTACTGATCGGCAGCCTGTATGTCCTGGGCGCCATTGTTTCCTGGGGCGCCTACTTCCCTTACGCGAAACTGATCCTGGCGAAGCTGTCGCCGGACGTCTTCCTGATCTTCCGTTTCGGGATCGGGGCGGCGGTTCTCGGGGGGCTATGTCTCCGGCAACGGTGTGCGATCTCGGTCAAACGTCGTGACCTGCCGTACGTTGCCGCCGCCGCCGTGGTCGGGATCATTCTGCATCAACTGATTCAACTCGCCGGTCTGAGGCACACCTCGGCCACCAATACGGGCTGGATTCTGACACTGATACCCTTAGTGACCGGTCTCTTGGGATGGGTGTTTCTTCGGGAACGGATATCAGTTCGCCAGTGGATCGGGCTGGCAGTGGCGATGACCGGTGTCGTGCTGTTTGTCTCCGATGGTGCGGTCGGGCAACTATCGTTGCGGGGGAATGTCGGCGATCTGTTGATCATGGGCAGTGTTCTCACCTGGTCGGTCTACACGATTCTCGTCAAGTCGCGTCTGGCGCGCTACGACGCGTTGCCGTTGACGGCGATGATCATGACGATCGGTCTTGTGTTTTTCCTCCTTGCCGGTGTGCAGCAGATCAGCCGCGAGGTCGCCGTACTGACGCGGCGGGACTGGATTACGCTGATTCTGATCGGCGTGATCCCGTCGGGGCTGGCGTACTACTGGTGGGCTGCGGGTCTGGCACGGCTCAGCGCGATGAATACCAGCATGTTTCTGTTCATCGAGGCGATTGTGGCGTCGGCGGCGGGGTGTCTGCTCTTAGGCGAGATGTTCACTCTACGCATGGTGTTGTTCGCCGTGGTCGTGGCCACGGGTGTCTATATCGCCCAACGGGATCGGCCGGGCGTGTATCAGGGCGGTGAGTGAGGGGGCGTGTCGCTCGCTTGGGCCGGGTTACTTCACGACGATGGCGCGGGTCGCGGGGGCGTCTCTACGAACGTCAGAACATTGCTGGTGTTCTCCAAGTAATCGAAGATCCTTGTAGCACAAGCGCGCCTGTGGCAAGAGGCACGTCCAAAGTGTAAGAGCACGCCTACGGCGCGCAGGGATCGGTGTACTCGGTGGCCGGGTCGCCGCTACGGAATGCGACATTGACGAAGTGCACGACGTCGAGCACGTTGGTCACGCCGTCGCAGTTAGTGTCGGTCGTCTCATACGGGCAGCGGTCGTCGGGATCGACCATCGCCGGCGAACTGCGAAACGCCACCGCCACCGCACTGACCACGTCGAGCACGTCGGTCGCGCCGTCGCAGACCGGGTCGGCGTGGCAGGCACAGGTGCACTGGCAGAGGTCGCCGATGTCGTTGCTATCGAGGTCAGTCTGGTCGGGGTTGAACAGGTCGATGCAGTTGTCGCACACGTCACCGACACCGTCGCCGTCGGTATCTTCCTGCCCGGGGTTGTCGAGTGCGGGGCAGTTGTCGCAGTTGGCGATGAAGCCGTCGCCATCGGGATCGGGATCGGGGTCGAGAGCGATCGACATCGCGGCGTAGACATCGGGGAGACCGTGGCC
>DATKYL010000508.1:0-8674 GCA_035528515.1 Acidobacteriota bacterium
CACAATACTTCCGTCCTCTGCGTTGACAACGATCCACCCTGAGTAGCCAAATGGTGAGCCGTCGTGCCAGTCCTGTCCATAGACGATGAGTCGGCCACCGTCGAGCATCTCCATGCCGGTTCCGACTGTATAGACGGTCCATAGAGTGTCGAGCCCCCCACTTCGGAGGCGGACGCCAGTCCCATGCAGAAAGACTGATCGGCCGTCGGGCGAGACCGCCATCTCAGAGGGCGCCGTTGACAACGGGACAGAATCCAGGAGGTGCAGACTGTCGGCGTCGTAGACGTACAGGACGTCTCTCCACTGTACCCCTCCTGGGTCGTATCCCCCGGCGGTAACGTAGATGTTGTACCTGACCGGTTCGGGTTCCATCCCCCGCCGGGACGCGCAGGCGAGGATCAGCAGCAGCATGGCCAGGCCGACCGCTTTATGACGCAGCAAATACGATAATCTCATTTCGCCTTCCCTCACCGCAGCCGGAAACACGCGATCGGCATCTCGTTGATGGTGCGTCCGCCCGGGCCGGGGGGACCGTGGCTGAGGATGCAGACACGCGACCCGTCCCAGGCAACACCGTCGACATCGACCAGAGGGATGTCGTAGGTCTGGGTGACTTCACCAGTGGGTGCGATGCGATACAGGCTGTCGGCGGCAAGCAGGATGTGGGAACCGTCCCACGCGATCCCGCAACAACCCTCTCCCGGCATCGGGATCATGCGGGTGATCACTGCCTGCCCTGCCTCGCACGAGGCTTCCGGGTCGATGTTCATCAGATATAGGTTCCCTTCGGTGTACCCGGTCAGCCACAAACCTGTGCCGTCCCAAGTCACACGGCCGCCGTGCCCGGTCGGTGTCTCAAAGGAGCAGATGATCTCGCCCTGCTCGTCGGTCTTGCGCACGTCGCCATTGGAGAGAACCGTCCACAGATGCTCTGCGTCGCACGCCACCCCGGTTATCCACGGGTAGTCGGGGGCTGACTGCGGCACACAGAACAGGGAGCGCGTTTCGCCCGACCAATTCGTGTGATACATGCCGGTGGCGAAGCGGTCATCGGGGCTGATACAGGCGGAGGCGTAGTAGAACCCGTCACCCGCAAATGCCAGCGCCCGGCGTTCATACCTGATTTCCGGGAAATCGGGGATGATCTCGAACTCGGGATTGATCTCAAGCACCCAGATCTTGGGAGGGGGAACAACCCAGCCGAAACGTACCCGTACCTGCAAATCACCGTTGAGGGCGGCCTGCCCGGTGACGCCGGCCACCGAGAACATGTGGCTATGCTCGACGTGGGACCAGATCAGATCGCAGATCGGACTCCTGAAACCGAGCTTGCGCCATGTGCGCCGCTCGTTATCCCACACTTCGAGATTCAAGTCATGGCACATAGACCTGTAGCTGATTAGGAAGTCATTGCAGCGGCCCTGGGTGACGAGCGGGACATCACTGAAGTCGAAGATATATTCGTTGGTGGAGAGTTTCCCTGGCAGCAGGTATTTGGACGACGCCTGCGTCCACATGTAGTAATTCGGCGGTTTGTCCGGCTCCAGCGAATCGGAGTACGCCAGCACAATCGGCTCATCGATATACATCCCGGTCGGCTCGTCGATGTCGCCGTTGGCCGATCGCTCCGATGAGCAGCCCAAAGCCAGCAAGGCCAGCCCGAGCGCGCCACAACGTAACAGCCGTCGCATATCCACCTCCCACGCAAGCGTCGATCTCCCTACCTCAGCCGGAAGCATGAGATGATCCACTCGTCCGAGAACCCGCGGTCCGTAGGACCCCATCCGCAGCTAACCATGCAAACGCGTGATGCATCCCAGGCGATATCCATCACTGACAGCAGAGGCAGTGCATAGGACTGGACAACCTCGCCGTCGCGGGAAGCACGATAGAGCGAATCACTCGCGACCAGCAGATACGTCCCGTCCCATGCCAGGCCGCAGCAACCTCCTCCGGGGGTCGAGAGGGTCCTGGTGACTACTGCGTTCCCTTGCCTGCAGGATTCCTCCGGATCGATTTCGAACAGCCGGAGGTCCGGGCCCCGATACTCGGCGAGCCAGAGGCTACGCCCGTCCCATGTGAGGCCACCCGGGTAATCGGTGGGCACGGAGAACCTGCAAAGAAGCTCGCCGGTCCCGCTCAGCCTGGATATTCTGCCCGTAATGTCGGTCAGCCAAAAACTCTCACCATCATGAGCGAGACCTTGGGGTGCACCCGGCACGCCAGAGACTGGGAATAGAAACTCCGTCCCGTCCGACAGGTCTTCCCTGTAGATACCAGGAGAGGGAGAGAAGGAGCCGGAATAGAGGCTCCCGCCGCCGAACGCGAGACCACGCCGTCCGAATCGCGCCTGCGGGGATACAGGTATCATGAGACATCCAGGGTTTACTTCCATCGCCCATACTCTGGGTGCTCCGAAGTAGAAGTGATCATCAACACGAATTCTCAATTGTGAGCCATCATCCAGCACATCTGCCGCCGCAATGCCAAGCGCCGAGAACGTGTGTCTCTGGGGAGCCGGGTAGTGCTGGCACACGCTGGGGTAATCGAAAGCGAATTGAAGCCATTGCTGATGTTCATGATCCCATACCTCCGCGTCGGTGTCACACGAGTTGTTGTTGGAGTACGTGATGAAGATATCATTGAACCTTCCCTCGTTGACAGGAGGCAGGCAGCTAAGATCGAACACGTATTCATCAACGAGAGCTGTCCTCGGGAGGAGGGAATCCGACAGCCCACGACCCATCAGGCTGGGATCCAAAGGATCCTGGGGATCGAATGGATCAACTGGATCCGAATACGCCAGCACAATCGGCTCGTCGATGTACATCCCCGTCGGTTCGTCGATGTCGCCGTTCGCCGACCGGTCGGACGAGCAGCCGAGGGCCAGCATCGCAAGCCCGAGCGCGCCACAACGTAACAGCCGTCGCATATCCACCCCCACACACAGACGCCGATCCCACTACCGTAGCCGGAAGCAGGAGATTATCCACTCATCAGAGAACCAGCGTCCCGGATGCCCCCATCCCCGGCTGACCATGCAGACGCGCGATCCATCCCAGGCGATGTCCATCACTGACAGCAGAGGCAACGCATAGGACTGGACAACTTCGCCGTCGCGCGAAACACGATAGAGCGAATCACTCACGACCAGCAGATGGGTTCCATCCCACGCCAATCCGGGACAACCACCGCCTGGAGTCGGGAATGTGCGAGTGATCACGGCACTCCCCTGCCGGCACGATTCCTCCGGGTCGATTTCGAACAGCCGGAGGTCCGGGCCCTGATATTCGGCAAGCCAGAGGTTGGCTCCGTCCCACGTCAGACCACCCGGATAATCGGTTGGCACCGAGAAGGCACAGAGAGTCTCACCCGTCTGGCTCAGCCTGAATATGCTGTCCGTACCGTCCGCCAGCCAGAAGCTCTCGCCGTCATGAGCAAGACCATGCGGCGCGCCGAGTGATCCCCGAGCCGGGAAGAGCAACTCTGTACCGTTCGACAGATCTTCCCTGTAGATGCCGGGGAACGGAGAGAAAGAGACGGAGTACAGGCTCCCGTTGCCGAACGCCAGACCACCCCGTCCAAATCGCGCTTGCGGCGACACAGGTATCATCAGGTACTCGGGATTGACTTCGGTCGCCCAGAGACTGGGGGCTCCGAAGTGGCCGAAAGCACGGACCCTCAACTGTGAGTCGGCGTCCAGCACGTCTGCCGCGCCGATGGCGAGCGCTGAAAGGATGTGCCGTTCTCCGGTCGAGAATGCCTGACAGGGTCCATCAGATCCGAATGCGAATTGACGCCATTGCTGACGGTCATTATCCCACACCTCGACGTCGATGTCACACGAACTCGTGTTGAAGTAGAGGATAGAGATGTCGTTGATCCGCCCCTCTTTGACCAGAGGCAGGTAACTGAGATCGAAGACGTATTCATCAGCGAGCGATGTCGCCCGCAAGCTGTGGCATGATGACGGCACCGACATCAGCGGGTAGCCCAGCGGAGGGACCGGCTCAATAGGTAGCGAATACGCCAGGACAATCGGCTCATCGCTATACATCCCGGTCGGCTCGTCGACCTTGCCGTTGGTCGATCGCTCCGATGAGCAGCCGAGCGCCAGCACCGCAAGCCCGAGCACGCCACAACGTAACAGCCGTCGCATATCCACCTCCCCCGTGGGTATTGCTCTCTCACCGGTACTACCGATCACCGGGGAGAATATTCCCACCATTTTCAGGGGATGGGTGGCGGCTGTGGGTCAGGAGCCCCGCTCGCCTGTCACCCAATGTGGTACGCGGACGTATCCTCCGTCAGGCGAGCGGTGCTCCTGACCTACGGGATTGGCTCACAAGCAGTTACAGCCGAATGACCAGGTCGTCCAACGCTCGCCGACCACTTGCCGGGGCGGATTCGGCGGGGTAGCCGAGCGGGAGCATCAGAAGCGGCCGCAGGGTTTCCGGGACGCCGATGATACGCGCCGCCTCCGATTCGCGGAAGGCGCCGACCAGCACACTCCCCAGGCCGAGCGCGACCGCCGCGAAATGCGCCACCGTAGCGGTGATCGTCGTATCCTGCACACTGTACAGGCTCGCGCCGCGCTCGCCGTATTTGGCCGCCGAGCGCTGGGCATCGGCGCAGAACACGAGCACGAGCGGCGCGCCCGACACACATTCCTGCCCGTAGGCGGCTTCGGCCAGCGCCCGGATCATCTCCGGCGCATCAATCAGGTAGACTTTGTAGGCTTGCAGGTTTCCCGCGGTCGGTGACAACCGTACCGCGTTCAGCAGACGATCGATCAGGTCCGGCTCCACCGCCCGTTCTTCAAAAAGCCGTATCGACCGCCGTTTTTCCACCACATCGAAGAATTCCATCTCTCGCCCTCCCGCGCGTTGGTGTTCCACCGGATGAGAATATAACCCGCGCGATGAGCCCATCACACGGTCTTTGCGACGCGAGCGGCCGGTGAATCGTCTGATGGACAAGCGCGCCTACGGCGCACAGGGATCGGCAAACTTGAGGGCGGGATCGCCGCCGCGGAACGCGACGTCGACGATGCGCACCACGTCGAGAACGTTCGTGAATCCCGAACAGTCGACGTCGGTCGTCTCGAAGGGACAGGCATCGTTCGGATCGGGCAGGGCCGCGCCGCCGCGGAAACCGACATTGACGACCTGCACCACGTCCAGCACGTTCGTGACACCGTCGCACGACGGATCGCCGTGGCAGTCGCAGGCGCAGAACGGCCCCGCTGCGTCGACCGCGGTCTCCGTCGAATGCGCCGAGTAGTTGCCCTGCGCATCTTCGGCCACAATAACGTAGGTGTACGAACTCGCGCCGTCGGAAGTGACGTCCGCGAATAATGACCCGGCGACACCGGGATGGGCGAGGCTGCCGGTCGGATCGTCGAGGCGGTGGAACACGCCGTTGTTCGAGGTCACGCGCCGGTAAACGTGGTAGGTCAGGCCCGGCTGACCGTCCCACGCCAGCTCGACGGTCGTCGGGGAGACCGCGGTCGCCGTCAGGCCGGTCGGACGCGCCGGCGGTGCCGCCGGTGTCAGCACGACGTCTTCCTCATGAAACGAGTTCGACGGGATCGTGCTTGCCAGATGAAACGCCTGCCCGTTGACGATGTTCATATAGAAGAAATCGTACGGATTCCCCGCGGCCTCGGTCGTGTAATTCTGGAAATCGTCAAACCAGTTGACCCCGTCGTACCCGGCGCCCGCGTTCGACTCGATCCGAATCTCCTCATCAGTGTCGTCGAGGAAACCGACCCACAGCAGTTCCGTCGGGGCCGGGTTCGTGGCGTCGGCGTTCTTAACGGTGCCAAAGATAGTGCCCTGGGCATACGCCGGAGTGGCGCACCAGAAGGTCGCCGCGATCAAAACCACGACGACGGCAGCGAGCGTGACTGGGCCTCTCGGAAGCGTCATGACGTATACCGTACCCCCCGGATGTACCCCGGGACAATATAACACATTTCCTTGTATCGGCGGCGAACGGCGGGAGGAAAATGCCGGGCTGTGAGCAGACCGCACGATGGATCAATGGCACCGCCTATACCGTCTCATACCCCGACACGGTCGTCAGTTGTCCGAGGAAGTACTTCCTATCACCTTCCTTGGCGATCTTCTCTGCCGCCTCTTTCGCGAGGGCGATGTGCCGGGCGCAATCGTCGACGTTTCCAGCGACCGCGTGTGCGCGGGCCAGGGCCTCGTGGGCATAGGCTAAATCAAAATCACCGATGCCGTTAGTCTCGCAGATCGCCAGCGAGCGCCCGGCGTGATGGAGGGCCCTTTCAGATTTCCGTTTGTGCACCCGGGCCGCTCATCGGTTCCACAGGGGCCCGGCATTCAGGGTAAGACCGAATTCCCAGAAATCGGTTCCCCCGAAGGCCGAACCGTAATCGCCACTAACCGTGGCCCACCTGAGAAAGACATCCAGGTTCTCAATCATCCACGGCCAGGGTTTCTTGCCGGCATTTTGGCGCAGGACCGATATCCAGCGCGCGGCCCCCCCGGAGTGCACCGACACGCCGTACGTCTCCCGATCGCCAAATATCCAGTGCCCGTCTCTCTGGTAGCGTACGATGCCCAGCACGCCAACTTCACATCCTTTGTGTCGGACTTCAGATGTGCGGGATTCCTGATTCTCATCGTCGCCGGTGATGAGAAAGTACAGAATCTGGGCGCACTGATACTTCAAGATGGCTTGGGCGCTCCAGCCCAAACGGGTCAGACGGGGCAGTGGGTACTCGTCCTCAACGAACACCACTGCATCCCCCCGATTGGCCCAGCAGTATGATGCGGCGAACACGAAGTCGGGCGTGATCGGACCGAAGCCGAGATCTTCCTCACGCACACCACCCGCCGCGAGAATCTGGAGGATCGGGGCACGGACGAAGATCCCGAAGTCACGCGCGACGCCACTGGCCTCCTCTTCCTCATACTCCTCGTGGAACCACTTGAATGTCAGGCCTGCCCCGAACTCAACTCCCTTCTCGACGCCAAGAGCGAATGAAAGACCATGGCTCCTATCGGCCGCATGAAACGTCCATCCGGGGACCCCACCCTGGTACTCGGGCGTCGTGACGACCAGGTCCCTGGACCGCAGTGTCTCGTAGTGATACGCCACTGCCAGAGCGATCCGTGCCCACCGGACATCTCGCAAACCCGGCGCGGGGAGTCCGAAGTGTATGACTGCATTGCGAAACTTCGGACCCGAATCCGATCCCAGTCTCTGACTGTTACCGGCCGCCCCAACCTGCGATTGCAGTGCGAGAATGCCGAGCCCGCCGGGATTCAGTTGCATGACGAAGGGATCGACAACCGCCGCACCCGCGCCGTCGAGACCCCAGTGACGGGCACTCGGCGGGAGCGTCAGGAACGAGGCCCCAGTGGTGCCGACCTTGTCCTGGGCGGACGTGGGAGAAACACCAAGGGCCAGAGCCGCCAGCAACAGCAGGAGAATTCTCTTCACCGTTCACCTCCAGTGGAGTCTGCAGTACCTCTGGTGCATCAAATCTATTGCCTTTCAGTCCCCGGTGTCAATCTTATTGGCCATGCGCCTCGTCGAACGCACCGCCACCGCTCTCACCAACTGGTCGGTCCGCTGGGTCCCCAACTCGTTCATTATCGCCTGTATTCTCACGCTGATCGTCTTCGCGCTCGCCCTGACGCTGGCCGGGGCGACGATTATGGAGACGATCACGTATTGGGGTGACGGATTCTGGGCGCTGTTGTCGTTCGGGATGCAGATGTGCCTGATCATTTTCACCGGGTACATCGTGGCGGTCTCCCCCGCAGTACGCAAGGTCCTGCACGCGATCGCCCGCATCCCTCGCGGGCCGAAGTCGGCGATCCTGACCATGACGGTCATTTCGCTGGCGCTGTCGTGGTTTCACTGGGGCTTGTCGATGGTCGGCTCGGCCCTCATGGTGCGGTTTATCGCCGCCCAACGCCGCGACGTCGACTACCGCCTCCTGGTCGCGTGCGCATATCTCGGCATGGGCTGCACCTGGCACGCCGGGCTGTCGGCATCGGCGCCGCTCTTGGTCGCCACCCCGGGACATTTTCTCGAAGCGCAGATCGGGGTCATCCCGATGGCCGAGACGATCTTCGCACCGTTCAACCTGATCCTCGTCACGATCATCTTCGCGTTCTTATGCGTTTTCACCCCGATGCTGCATCCGCGCAAAGACAAGACGGTCGCGGTCGATCCCAAAGTCCTCGAAGGGTTCGAGGATTTTGAGTCGCCGATGCAGCCCGCGACACCGACACCGTCGGAGAGATTCGAGCACTCATACACGATGAACGCGATCTTCGGGGTCATGGGGCTGGTCTGGGTGATCTGGTATTTCGCGATCCACCGCGGGCCGCTGACATTGGACGCATTCAACTTCACCATTCTGTTCCTGGGGATCGCCCTGCACCGGAACACCGCCTCGTTTCTCAAGGCTGCGTCGGAGGGCGGGAAGCTGATCTACGGGATCGTCCTGCAGTTCCCGTTCTACGCCGGCATGTACGGGATCATCAAGTCCTCGGGCCTGACCGAGATTCTCTCCGATGCCCTGACGTCGATTGCGAACCGCGACACCTACCCGACGGTCGTCTACTGGTACTCGGGGATCGTCAACTACTTCGTGCCCTCGGGCGGGTCGAAGTGGGCGATCGAGGCC
>DATKYL010000509.1:0-3227 GCA_035528515.1 Acidobacteriota bacterium
CCCAGATCACATTCACGTGCCCGGTACTGTTGCCGGTGAAGGTCCGTACATGATCGCCGCTGTAGTCGCTGATCGCCAGCGTCCAGTCAGTCGGCTCCTTGAGGTCGAGCGGGATGACCCATTCCCGGTCGGCAAGAGTCCGATCGCCCGTCAGGAGATCGGGGGCCGCCGGATCATACTGGTACGCGATCGCCACGCGGGCGCCGGGTACCGGCTCGCCGGAGGCATCGCGTACGGTGCCCGCAACCGCGATCGTGACATCCGCATCCCTGGATTCGGAGCACGCGACCGATAGCCCGGTCGCGCAGCAGAGAAGAGCTGCCAGCGTTCTAATAACCGGATTCCACCTGCTCTGGGACACGATTCACCTCCGGATCTGGAATCGACCTCTCCGGCCGAGCGTCCGCCGCTCGGCCGATCCCGACATCGCCGACAACCGCCGGAAGAAAGCAGCGCACCGGCGGCCCGTCAAGGAGCGTGGCACCGGGAACAGATCCCCGGAAAACGGGATTGTCTTCCCGGCGTGCTGTCCCTTTTCTACACCAACGCGGGCCCTGGGGTCCGTCGGAGGCACGGTGACAGTCACGCAATTGGTCTTTTTCCTGGTTGGTCTTTCGGGGGGGCTTCTCCTCGCGCTCTTCTCCCTGACGTCGATCCGGGAGAGGAAGCCGCGGGCGGCATGGATCAGCACCGCTCTGGGGGCGGGCTTCGCGCTGTTCTGGTTCGGTGGGTACTGGCTCTGGCGACCGGGCGACAGTGTTTTGCTGATTCCGATTGGGGCAACCGCCCTGATCGCGGTGTTGTTCTTCGCGCCGATTGGTCGGCGCAAGGTTTTGCGTATCGAGGAAATCACCGAGCGGGTCGACGAGCGCGACGTGATGTTCGCCCGTGAGGCGTACGAACCGGGCACGGAGAAGTACGCTGCGTACTACGCGATGCGGCCGGAGAATGAAGCGGTCGACCGCACGATCCGGAAGTTGCCGCCGCTGCTGGCTTCGGGGGGACGCTACTACGATCCGGAGCGTTCGACCTATATCGACTCGGTCTTTGCCGTGCTCGAGGAGATGACCGGACTGGTCGACGGTGAGGTTGATTCGACGCGCACGGACATCCCTCCCGAGGAAGCAACTCGTACGATCAAGGAACTGGTGCGTCGGATGAGCGCCGCCGACGTCGGGGTGGCGCCTCTGAATCCCGCCTACGTTTACTCGCACGTCGGTCGGGGTCCCGAACCGTGGGGTGCGCCTATCGATCTGCGTCACCAGTTCGTAATCGCGTTCACACTGGAGATGGACTACGACAAGGTCGAGGCGGCGCCGGATCTGCCGATCACCGAGGAGACCGCGCACCGATACCTCGGCGCCGCAACCATCTCCATTGCGCTGGCCAATTTCATTCGTGAGCTGGGATATCCCGCCCGCGCCCACATTGCCGGGAGCAACTACCAGATCATGCTGCCGCCGGTCGCGTATGACGCCGGGCTGGGCGAGTTGGGACGATTCGGTTATCTGATCTCCCCCCGTCACGGCGCCCGGGTACGGCTCGGCGCGGTAACGACCGACCTGCCGCTGATCCCGGATGAACCAATCGCTTTCGGTGTCCGGGACTTCTGCGAAAAGTGCCGGAAGTGCGCGACCAACTGCCCGTCGCGCTCGATCCCCGACGGTCCCCCCGCGGTTGTCCGCGGCGTAGAGAAGTGGCCCTTGGATGTGGTTTCGTGTCTGAAGTACTGGCGGGTGATCGGGACCGACTGCGGGTTGTGCATGAAAGTCTGCCCGTTCAGTCATCCGCCATCGTTGCTGCACAATCTGGTCCGTGCGGGGATTCGTCGCTCCGGGTTTTCCCGGATGCTCTCCGTGTACGGCGACGATCTGTTCTATGGGCGGCGGGCCCGATTCTGACAGCCAATGAACGGTCCGCGTCTCTCCGCCCAGGCAACGGGCCGGGTATTTGCTGCCGCGTCATGATGACACCCGTCAGCGCACTTGTGATGAACTTCACTTGACAGCAAGAGTCGGTCCGGCAGATATTTTCGACACGTCGCCGAGGTGGCGGCCGGCCGATCGCAGATCCCATCAGGCCGGGCGTAACCTTCCCTGCCACCAGAGCTACCGAAAAACAAAGAGGCATCGACATAACCCGGATGGCAACTCATCCGGCAAGCCACGCGAGCGAGGTGACGGTAATGCACAGTGAGATCGGCATCGCAGATGAGACGCCGAGATCGACTCAGCGTCGGGGGCTCGGACACAGGCGTAGTCTCAAGATACTGGCGTTTGGTTCCATCCTCGTCCTACTCGGGATCTCCGTTTCTCATGCGGCTGATCCGAGCCCTTCGCCCCTTTTCAAGCAGAGTCTGGATGAATCGGTAGCACGGCTGGCCAGTGCTCCATCCGCGCCCCGGGACAATGTCGTCCGGGCTGCGGGGACGAATCTGGACACACTGACGGCGCCCCTTGTCGAAGACTCGACGCAGACTGAGGGTTTCCCGACGTTCAGTACCACCTGCATCGGCGCAAGCTGCGCCCCGCTTCCCACCTGTGAGAGCGGCATCACGTGTGAGGGATATGCCACCTGCTCCGGAACCTGCGTCGCGGCGACCTGCAGCGCGCTTCTTACATGTCAGTCAATGTTCACCTGCGGCACAACCTGCATCGGGGCGACCTGCGCCCCGTGGCCCACATGTGAGGTAGGCGAAACGTGCGAGTTGACCTGCACAGGTTCGGCCACCTGTATGATGACTTGCGGCGGTGGAGCCACCTGCACGGATACTCCCACGTGCCCCATCTGGTTAGCCACGTGCACGTCTGGAGAGACCTGTGACGGGAGCGTGACCTGTCCGGGTGAGCCGACGTGCGGCGGCGAGATCACCTGCGACGGCGAGATCACCTGCGACGGCGATGTCACCTGTCCCCCTCTGGCAACCTGCGGCGGAGAGGCAACCTGTGACGGTGCGCCGACGTGCACGCTCACGCCGACGTGCCGCCCCGGCGGCCTGACCTGCGCCGATGCCACCTGCGAAGGGGGCGAAACCTGCGACGGTGCGGCGACCTGTGCCGGCAGCCCGACCTGCCTGGGTACGCCGACCTGTGTGGTGACATGTACCGGCACGGTCACATGCACGACCAGTCCGACGTGTCCGCCGTGGGAAGTCACCTGCGACGGCGGGGCGACCTGTCCCGGGGCGGCCACCTGCGCCACCACCTGCGCGGGACCGACCTGCGAAG
>DATKYL010000510.1:0-5999 GCA_035528515.1 Acidobacteriota bacterium
TGCCCACCCTTCGGGTGGGGCACGGACACCTATTCCATATGTACGAGAGTAGGGGCAGGCCCGTGTGCCCGCCCGCCCGGGGGCAGCGCGGGCGCCCACTCGGGGGCGCCCCTACGGGGGCGTCGCGGCCCCGCAACATCCCTCCCCCTCATCCGTATCTTGCCCCAGCGGCATGTGCTCGCGTCCTTGCCGCTTATGATCCTTCGCAAAGGGGACTTACCGATGGAACTTACGATTGAGGGTGTCAGCAAACGCTACAAAGGCGATGTCTGGGGTTTGCGGGACTTCTCGCTCGACCTGAAACCGGGGGTGCTGGGGCTTTTAGGGCCGAATGGGGCGGGGAAGTCGACTTTGATGCGGATTCTGGCCACCACGACCAAACCGACCGCCGGGACCGCCCGTTGGAACGGGATCGACATTTGCCGCCAACCGAACAAAGTCCGTGCGGTGCTGGGGTACCTGCCGCAGGACTTCGGGGTCTACCCCAACCTGAACGCGGTCGAGTTTCTCGAATATATCGCCGCGATCAAAGGGATTCGGGCCGGGGACGCCCGCAAACGGATCGGCGAACTGCTGGCCTTGGTGAATTTGGGCGAGGCGCGCCGTCATCCGCTCGGATCGTTCTCCGGGGGCATGAAGCAGCGTGTCGGCATTGCTCAGGCGCTGCTCAACGATCCGCAGTTGCTGATTGTCGATGAGCCCACTGCCGGGCTCGACCCCGAGGAGCGGGTGCGTTTCCGGAATCTGCTCTCCGAGTTGTCGGGTGAGCGGATTGTGATTCTCTCCACCCACATCGTCTCCGACGTCGAAGCGACCGCGACCGAGATCGCATTGATCAACAACGGCCGTCTGCTGGTTCATGCCGCGCCCGAGGAGTTGCTGCGCGCCGTGGCCGGGAAGGCGTGGGAGTGGGTGATTCCCTCGGCCGAACTCACCGCCGCACGGCAGGAGCATCTGATCACCTCTTCGATCCGTCGCGCCGACGGTGTGCATGTGCGCACAGTCACCGACGAGGCGCCCAGTCCTTCAGCCCGACCGGTGACGCCGACACTCGAGGACGCCTACCTCTATCATATCGCCGCCGACCGGCGGCGGGCCGCCGCGTGAGGTGGTTGACCGCGATCTACGCCGTCGCCCGTGCCGATTTTCTTGAGCGTATACGGTGTTTCGGGTTTGTCGTGACCCTGGTGGTCGCGGTCGTGGCGGCGTACGCCTTTGTGCCCCCGAATCACGCCAGCTACAGCACGCTGCATTTCGCTGAATACCGCGGCATCTACAACAGTGCCTGGGTCGGCGCGCAGGTGGCGTTGCTCAGCACGGTCTATCTGTTCTTGATCGGCTTCTACCTCGTGCGCGGCGGTATCAGTCGCGACCGGCAAACCCGTGTCGGGCAGATCGTGGCCGGGACCCCGATTTCGAATGCGGTCTACACGCTCGGGAAGTGGCTTGCCAATCTCACGGTGCTGGGATCGATTGTGACGGTCCTGATCATCACCGCCGCGACGCTGCAACTGATTCGGGGCGAGGTCACAGCCGTCCGGCCGATCTCCCTCATCGCGCCATTTCTCTATCTCGTGCTGCCGATTGCGGCGCTGGTCGCCGCGCTCGCTATTCTCTTCGAATGTACCCCGATCCTGCGCGGCATCCCGGGCACGGTCGGCTACGTTCTGGTCGCCTGGGGTATGATCCTGGGCGAGTTGATGACCAGCTCACGATTCCTGGGCGTACAGCATGTGATGGATAACATGCGGGCGGTGTGTCACACCGCCTTCCCTGCATACACGACGGGAAGGAGTTTCGGCTTCGATGTTCACCCCGACGGCGGGGTCTGGAATCTGATCACGTACGTGTGGGGAGGATTGCCGCTTTCGTCCGATTTCCTGCTGAGCCGCGCCTGGTGGTGTCTGGCCGCACTCGGGATCACGCTGGTCGCCACGATCCCGTTCGATCGATTCGACGCCGCCGGTGTTCGGTCGCGGGACGGGTTGCGGTCGCGCTTCAAGAGACTACGTAATGGGCGGGGGCACGCTGGATATGTTCACCAAAAGGGGGAGCTGGCGGCCGACGCATCGTCTGTCAGCGCACGCTTGCCGCTGACCCCGCTCGCCGGCGGCAGTCCACATACACGCTTCGGCGCCATGCTGGTCGCTCAGGTACGATTGGCCCTCAAGGGAACGTCATGGTGGTGGCATCTCGGGGCGCTGGGCCTGATCGCTGCTCAGGTGTTCGCACCGGCAGACACCGTACAGGCGTTTGTGCTGCCGGGAGCGTGGCTGTGGCCGCTCATCATTTGGTCACCGCTCGGGCATCGTGAGATTTTCCACGCGACGCATGAAATCGAGTTTGCGACGCCCCGCTCTGTGTCCAGTCAGGTGGCGACGGTCTGGCTGAGCTGCGTTGTGATCGTGCTGGTGATGACCGGCGGTGCCGGCGTCAAGTGGCTCATGGCCGGAGAGTGGACGCGCCTGGCCGCGCTGGTTGTCGGCGCGGCGTTTGTCCCGTCCCTCGCACTGGCTCTGGGTGCCTGGACCCGGTCAAGCCGATTCTTCCAGGTACTCTACATCGCGTGGTGGTACAACGGGCCCTTCAGCGGCGTTGCCGTACTGGACTATGCCGGGGTCTCGGCGCAGGGAGGTGCGCCCACGGTAACCGTCGCATATGCCCTCGCGACGCTCGTGTTGCTAATCACCGGCGCGGCCGGGGTCCACCGCCAGATGCAGTCGTGAGTGTGTGTACTGAAGATGACAGTCGGCTGAGATTATGAAGACACTGCGCACCATCTACGAAATCGCGCGGGCCGACTTTCGGGAACGGATCCGGCGCTTCAGTTTCGCGATGACGCTGGTCTTTGCCGTCTTCGCGGCCTATGCCTTCGTTCCCCCCAATCATGCGAACTACGGGACCCTGATATTAGAGAATTACCGCGGCGTCTACAACTCCGCCTGGGTCGGCGCGCAGGTCGCGATTCTGGCGTCGGCGTACATGATACTGGTGGGTTTCTATCTGGTGCGCAACGGCATCAACCGCGATCGGGATACCGGAGTCGGGCAGATCATCGCCGGCACACCGATGACCAGACCTGTCTACACGCTCGGCAAGTGGCTGTCCAATTGTGCGGTCCTGACGGTGATCGTCGGCGTCCTGATCGTCGGCGCCGCCGCCCTGCAACTGATTCGCGGTGAAGACACCACCCTGCGGCCGTTACAGATCGCAGCCCCCTTTCTCTATCTCCTCATCCCTCTCCTCGCGGTGGTGTCGGCGCTGGCGGTTTTCTTCGAGTGTGTGCCGTTTCTGCGCGGCGCGGTCGGTAACGTGGTCTACTTCTTCATCGTGCCGCAGACCGTGCTTCCCGAGGTCATGGGTGGTCCCAAGATTATGGGAATTACCTACATCATCGATCACATGAAGGTTGTCTGCCGCACCGCATTCCCCGAATACGTCAACGGCATGAGTGTCGGCTTCAACCTTCACGAGGACGGCCGACCGTTCGATCTGCTCACTTTCACCTGGGAGGGGATGCCGGTTACGACCGAACTGTTGCTGATCCGGAGCGCGTGGATTCTGGTGGCGCTCGCCATTGTGTTCGTGGCCGCGATTCCTTTTGAACGTTTCGATACCGCCCGCCTGCAGAAAGGCAGACGAGGCGCGGCACGCAAACCGCGCTTTCAGAGACTCCGGGGACTCTTCCGAAAAGCCGCCGTCAAGCCCGTGGAAGCAGACAAATCGCTCCTCGCAACGCATACTCGTACCGCACCGGTGCACCTGACACCGATCGGCGGGGGCCGGACACGTATCCGTCTCGCGGGCATCTTGTCCGCCAACTTGAGGCTGGCGCTGAAATCGATGCCCTGGTGGTGGCATCTGGGCGCGTTGGGAATCATTGTCACGGAGATTGTCCTCCCCGGCGACATCGTGCACCGCTTCATCCTCCCCGCCGCCTGGATCTGGCCGATCGCCATCTGGTCGCAACTGGGGAACCGGGAAATCCGTCACGCCACCCACCAGCTCATTTTCTCCGCCGCCCATCCCCTGCGGCGGCAGGTCCCGGCGGCCTGGCTGGTCGGCGTGCTTGCCGCACTGTGTCTGGCCGGTGGTGCCGGCGCCCGCTGGATCATAACCGGGGACTGGCCGCGGCTGCTGGCGCTGTTCGTGGGAGCGGCGTTTGTACCCTCGTTCGCATTAGCTCTCGGAGCATGGAGCCGCTCGAGTCGGCTTTTCGAGGTGCTTTATCTCTTCTGGTGGTATATCGGGCCGTTCAATGGGATCGCCCCGCTCGACTATGCCGGCAGCTCTGTCGCAGGCGGCACCCTCGCGGTCACCGCGGCCTACGCGGTCGCGGCGCTCGGTTTCCTGTTGCTCGGATTCCTCGGGGCCCGTCGCCAGTTGCAGGTATGAGATGAAAACCGGCTGAGATCATGAAGACGCTGCGCACGATCTATGAAATCGCCCGCGCCGATTTTCATGAGCGGACCAGGCGGTTCAGCTTCGTGGTCACCCTGGCGCTGGTCGTGTATGTGGCCTATCTCTTTGTGCCGCCCAATGACGCTGTCTATACCACCCTGCAGATGGGGAATCATCGGGGTATCTACAACTCGGCCTGGATCGGCGCGCAGATGGCGCTGCTCGCCGCCACCTACCTGATCATCGTCGGGTTCTACCTCGTACGCAACTCGATCAACCGCGATCTCCGAACACATGTGGGCGAGATCATCGCCGCGACCCGGGTGCGCAAACCGGTCTACACGCTCGGGAAGATGCTCTCCAACTTCGGGACGCTGGCGGTCATTGTCGGGGTGGTGGCGCTCTCGACGCCGGTGTTGCAGTTGATCCGGGGCGAGGACATGACCATCCGGCCGCTCGCGCTCATTGCTCCGTTTCTGTATTTGTGCCTGTCGGCCATCGCGCTGGTCGCGGCGATGGCGGTTCTGTTCGAGTGTATCCCCTTCCTGCGCGGCACGCTCGGGAACATCGTCTACTTTCTCGTGATCCCGGGGATGATGGCGTTTGAACTCGAAAAGGGCGTCCCGATTCTCGGCATCAATGTTGTGTCCCGCAACATGATGGAAGTCTGTCATCAGGCATACCCAGACTATGTAATCGGCTCGAGCTTCACGTTAGGGGGGGAAGCTCCCGGCCTTGACCAGATCATCAGTATGACCACGTTCACGTGGAACGGCATGACCCCGTCGGGCGACTTTCTGCTGAACCGTCTCATGTGGATCGGGATCGCGGTCGGGATCACAATGGTCGCCGGCGTCTTCTTCAATCGTTTCGACAGTGCCGGCGCGCGGTCGATCGCACCGACGAAACCCAAACGCGCACCGCGTTTCCCACGGGTACGCTACGGGCTGCAGTGGCTCACTCTCTCCCGAGGCGGCGAACTTGCGATTGCGGCCGCCGGTGCCAACGGTCATGTGCGTCTCACGCCGTTGCCCGCCCGGCGTCCGCGCGGACGCTTCCTCGGGGTATTGCGCGCCGAGTTGCGTCTGGCAATCGGCAGTCTGCCGTGGTGGTGGCAGATCGGACTGTTGGGGCTGATTGCGGCGCAGTTGGCGACCCCATGGTCTGAGGCCCGTCAGTTCATCAGTCCGGTCGCCTGGCTCTGGCCGATTCTGATCTGGTCGTCGATGGGTATACGCGAGCACCGCCGCTCGGTCAATGAGATTGTCTTCTCCGCACCACATCCGTTGCGACGGCAACTCCCCGCGGTCTGGATCGCCGGAGTTGCGGTCGCGCTCTTCGCCACCAGCGGGATGGGTTTGCGCACCATCATCGCGGGCGAAGCGTACCGCACGGTGGCGTGGCTGGCGGGCGCAGTATTTGTCCCGTCGCTCGCACTCGCGCTCGGAACCTGGAGCCGGACCAGCCGACTGTTCGAGATCATCTACCTCTTCTGGTGGTATATCGGCCCCGCGAACGCAGTCGGCCCCGCCGATTACACCGGCATGGTCGAGGGTGCGGCCACACCGACGCTGACGGCGTTCTATGGTCTCGCTGCG
>DATKYL010000511.1:0-10185 GCA_035528515.1 Acidobacteriota bacterium
GCTGTTGTCGGAGCGGCTGCGTAAGGACTGGCGCTTCTGGATCACCGGGATCGTCTTGGCCCTCGTCATGGGCGGCCTGATGAATTTCCTGTGGGCGATCACCGCGTGGCTTTTCATCTGCGGTCTCGCCGCCGCCTACAACCGGATGGGTGTCCTCGGGGTCGTCTGGACCGCACTCATCTTGGGTGCCGGCGCGATCTGGACTCTGACGCAACACGAGACCTGGCCGGTGTTCATCACCGTTCTCATATGGGCACTCGGCATCGTCCCCTGGACCCAGCACAACGCGCGCTGGCGCCTCCCGTTCGCGCTCGTGCTCGCGGCGCTGATCGGCTATTCCACTCACCTGTTCATTCCCATCCGCGCCAACTGCGATCCGGCGATCAATGAAAACGATCCCAAAGACTGGGTCGCGTTTCGCGGGTTCCTCGAACGCAAGCAGTACGGTTCGCAGTCGATGTTCCAGCGGGCCATGACCCGACGGGGCGAGTGGGCCAACCAGATCGGCCAGCATCGCCGCATGGGATTCTGGGGGTTCTTCGATCAGCAGTATGGTTTCAACGATTCCGCCTTCACCCCGATCTTCATCCTCGGCTTCATCGGTATCTTTGCGCTCCTCCGGCGACGCAAGATCCTCGGCGCACTGTTCCTGGTGCTGCTGTTGTTATCATCGCTGGGGCTGGTCTGGTATATGAACTTCGCCGACGGCACCCGTTACAACCCGTTGATTCAGGACGCCTATCTTGAGGTGCGCGACCGCGACTACTTCTTCACGCCCGCGTTCGTGCTCTTCGGTATGGCGATCGGCCTCGGCGGCGCGGCGCTGATCCGCTGGCTGGCCGGGACGGAACGACGCAAATCGGTCGCTTGGCCGGTGATAGGGGCCCTCATCGTAGCCGTGCTGCCGCTGCGTGCCCTCACCGCGAATTACCACCCGAACGATCGATCCAACAACTATCTGCCGTACGACTACGCGCACAACCTCCTCATGTCGGCCGACCCCGACGCTATTCTCTTCACCAACGGCGACAACGATACCTTCCCCGTCTGGTGCCTGCAGGAAGTGTACGGTGTCCGCCGCGACGTGCGCGTTGCCAACCTCAGCCTTCTGAACACGCACTGGTACATCAAGCAGATGAAGCATCTGCATGACGTGCCGATCGGCCTCACCGATGAGCAGATCGACCGGTTGATTCACTACCGGACGCCCGAGGGCGAAGTCTATCGCGTGCAGGATCAGATGATCGACGCCATCCTTTCGTCTAACAAGGGCAAATACCCGATCAACTTCGCCGTGACCGTGACCCCGTCGAACCGGAAGTACCGGGGCCAGTCGATTGAGAATCATCTGAAGATGATCGGGATGGCGTACCGCCTCGTACCAGAGGAAGGCGAAGGGATGATCGACTTTGACTTGCTGAAAGATCGACTCCTCAACGTCTACCGGTACCGTGGGGTCGGCGATCCCTCCGTCTACAAGAACGAAACCGCGGTGCGCATAACGCAGAACTACGCCTCCGGGTTTTTCGTCGTGGCGGACTCGCTGCGCCGCGCCGGCGACCTGGAGGGAGCCGAAAGATTCGTGCGCGGAGCGCTGGCGATGTTCCCCGATCAGTGGGAGACCTATGTCTACCTCGCGCAGCTCTACGCCGACATGGACCGGCCCGAGCACCTCGATTCGCTGCTGTTGTGGTCCCGGGACATGCCGGTTGAACGCGAGCGGGTCATCCTCAATGTGGCCTACAGTCACCGTCGCGGAGGGCGGATCGACCGGGCCGAACAGATCATGCACGGGCTGTATGCCGAACAACCCGACAACGAGCAGGCGCTCCGGGCGCTGGCGCAACTCTACTATGACCTCGACCGCTACGACACCCTGGAAACGCTCGTTGCGGACTGGACCCGGCGCCATCCCGGCAACGCCGAAATGGAACAACTGTTAACCCGGGTACGGAGTCTGAACGCACCGTCGATCGAAGAACTCGGCGACAGTGTTGACACGCTTTCCGGGTCGGAACCCTAACCGGACGTCCGGAACGGGCCAAGCCCGACCCGTAGGATCGCGACCTTTCCTTTGCGGATTCTGGCTCTCAATTGGCAGGATCGCAAGCACCCCCTGGCTGGGGGTGCTGAAGTGCATCTCCATGAGATTCTGGCCCGTCTCGGCGCGCAGGGTCACACCGCGACCTTGCTGTGCTGCCGCTTCCCCGGTGCGCCCGAACGAGAAGAGTACGACAACATAACGGTCATCCGGCGGGGTGGACGCAATACTTTCAATTGGAGCGTCCCCGGCGCGGTACGGCAACTGTTCGCCGAAAACAGCTACGACGTTGTCATCGACGACATCAACAAGATACCGTTTTACTCGCACCGCTTTGCCCCGGTCCCGGTTCTGGCGATCGTGCACCATCTCTTCGGTACGGCGATCTTCCGCGAGGTCAATCCGCTGTTTGCCGGATACGTCTATTTCATGGAGTCGCTCATCCCGCGCTTCTATCGCTCGGTGCCCGTGATGGTGGTCTCCGAAAGCACCCGCGATGATCTGGTCGGGCGGGGCATGGACCCGGCGTTGATTCGGGTCGTGCACAACGGGATCGATCACGATCTCTACCGGCCCGGCGCGCCGGAGCAGAAGGAGGCGCATCCGCTCATCGTCTACGTGGGGCGCCTCAAGAGATACAAGTCGATCGACCACCTCTTCGCCGCCGCCGCCCGCATCCGCGCGACGTTCCCGAATCTGGCGATTCAGATTCTCGGCGCCGGCGACGATCAACCGCGCCTGGAAAAGGCGGCGGCCTCCCTCGGCGTCGCCGGCTGCGTGCACTTCGCGGGATTCATCTCCTTCGAGCGCAAGATCGAGATCCTGCAGCGCGCCTGGGTCGTCGTCTGTCCTTCGCTGAAGGAGGGCTGGGGCCTGACCAATATCGAGGCCAACGCCTGCGGCACGCCGGTGGTCTGCGCCGACGTTCCCGGTTTGCGCGATTCGGCACGTGACGGGCGGACCGGGCTTCTGTATCCCTATGGCGACATCGGGGTTCTCGCCGAGCGGCTCAAACGGATGTTGAACGACGCCGACTTGCGTCGTTCTTTGCGCGCGGGTGGATTGGAATGGGCCGCGCGGTTCAACTGGGATCGCGCCGCCCGCGCCACGGAGGCGATTCTCGAAACGGTGGCGCGAGGGAATCCACGCATCGGCACAATGACGGAGCCGGACATCATAACCGGAGCGGACGGTGCGACGTAAGGCGCTCATCGGCATCCTGATCAGCGTCGTCTTCCTCTATTTGGCGTTGCGCAAGGTGGACTACGCTGAACTCTGGTTCGTCTTGCGCAACGCGCGCTGGGCGTGGGTGATTCCCAACGTGATTCTCGCCGTCGGCGCCGGCATGGGACTGCGCGCCTGGCGCTGGATGCTGATCCTCCGGCCCGTCGGCCGCGTCAGCTACCGGCATGCCCTCGCCGCGACGATGGTCGGCTTCATGGCCAACAACGTCCTTCCCGCGCGTCTCGGTGAGATCGCCCGGGCGGTGTCGATCGGGGTTCTCGCGAAACTCTCGCGGTCCGCGACGTTCGCGACCATTATCGTTGAACGCATCTACGATTCGTTCACGCTCCTGTTGATTCTGTGGCTGGTCTTTTCGTTTTCGCGCATCTCGGAGTTGACCGACGTCGAACGCGTGCGCGACGTAGGCTGGATCTTCCTGGCGATCAACATCGTACTCGTCTTCATGCTCGTGATTCTGCAGGTGCGCAATGAGGCGGTGGTGCACTGGGTGGAGCGCGTCAGCCGCCGCTTCTCGAAGCGCATCCAGAAACTGGCCGGCGAAATCACCGAGAAGTTCGCGCGCGGCCTGACGGTCCATCATGACGCCCGCACGACCGTCGGCGTCGTGATCTCATCGCTCGTCCTCTGGTTCATTCTGGGCGCGTCGAACTACTTCATCTTTCTGGCGTTGGGATTCGAAAGTTTGCCGCTGGAGGCGTCGTTCGTGCTCCTGGTGGTAGTCTCGCTGCTTATCTCGGTTCCGTCGTCGCCGGGGTATGTCGGTGTGTTTCACTATGGCGTGGTGATTTCCCTGGGAATTTACGGTCTCAACAACAGCGAGGCGATGGCGGTTGCGATTCTGCTGCACGGCGCGCAGTACATCCCGATTACGCTCTTGGGGTTCTATTATCTCAAACGCGAACACCTCAAGTTGCGCGAGACCGACGAAACGCCGGCCGCCGACACGGTGCCGGACGCCGATGCAACCGCGCGCTGACCGGCCCCGGGCTCTCAGACGCTCAGAGATGGAATGAAACGACCACCGCGAGGCGCCCGCACGGCACCGCCGAAACCACGGCACGCCGCCCACTGGTGGACCCATGCTGCCGTCTTCGGGGCGGCGTTGGCGGTTCGGCTCATCTACTTCGCCGCCGTCGATCAGCCGCCGGTCCAGTTCGATGCCCGGCAATATGTCTCCGCCGGACTCGCGGCCCCGGTGGCGGTGACGAATCCGTCGCTCTTGCGCGACACCGAGCGGCTCCGCGACCTCGACTTTGAGCTTCTCTACAACGATCTCATCGCCGATGAAGAGGTTTCCTGGTTCCCCTATGCCGCGCCGAAGTTTGGACAAGCGGTCAACGAGGTTTTCTTCGCCGGTCCGATCTACCCGGTCTTTCTCGGCGGTGTCTTTCGCATCGCGCCCGGTTACGACTTCTGGGTGGTGCGTATCCTCCAGGCGATCCTCGACAGCCTTACCGCCGTTCTGATCTGGGGGCTGATGAGCCGGCTTGTGGCGCCGGCCGGCGGCTGGATCGCGGCGGGGCTGTGGATTGTCTACGGTCCGGCGATCTACAAGACCGGTGAGTTGATCACCGAAACAGCCTCGATTTTCCTCGGCGTCCTGACGCTCTGGTTTCTGGTTCGCGGTTTCGATCGGCGGCGCTATCGCTGGCTCATTCTCGCCGGCCTGAGCCTGGGGATCTTGTCTTCGACCAAGGCATCGACCTCGGCACTGATCGTGCCTCTGGGCATCGCCTGGTTGTGGGCCAACCGGGCACGCTGGCGCTGGGCGCTGGGTGGCGGGGCGGTGATGGCGGTCGCGACCGCGGCGGTGCTGGTGCCGTGGGTGCTGGCCGTACACTGGCGCTACGATGTCTGGTCGTTGCGCGACCCTGCGTACGGCGGCGGCAATCTGCGCAGCGCCAATATCCTCGCCTCGGAAGGGCACAACCTCGATCTCGCCCCCGACGATTTCTGGACCTACCCGGTATGGCGCGAAATCAAGAATCACCCGCTCCAATACGCCGGGCTCTGGCTGCGCAAGTTCTATCGCATGTGGTTTCGCGCCTCGGATGATTACCGGCGCGCCTATCCGTTCGGTGCCACCGGCGTTCTCTGGCTGCATCGCCTGACCGTGTTGGTCGCGCTCGCGGGTCTAATGATCTGGCCTGTCCGGGCCGGACCGGTCGCCTGGCTCCCGCTGGCGTTCGTGGGCTATTTCGTTGCGATCCACCTCCCGATGCACGCGATTTCGCGTTACAATCTCGTCGCCATGCCCGTGGTGTGTGGTGCCGCGGCCGTTGGGCTGCTCTGGCTGGCCGATGCGGAGAAACCGGGGGTAGTGCTGCGCATACTGCGTGTTGTCGTCATCCCGCTGGCGGTGGCCCTCGGGCTGCTGATCGTGCAGCCGTCCCACTGGATGATCTGGTCCTCGATTCCGAGCAATCTGGCGGTCGTTCTGTTCATCGTGACCGGGGCGGGGCTGATTGTCGGTGGTCTCTGGCGGGTCGTTGCGCTCGTGCGCGACCACCGGAGCACGCGCAACCGCGTGGGAGTCGTCGTCGCCGCGATTCTCGTGGCGGTCTTTCTGGCCCAGCGGCTCCCGGCCGAGGGTCACGCCGAATGGCAGGTCAAACTCGACCGGCCCGGCAAACTGGCACAGCGGGTGGTGACCTTCCCGGACTGGCTGGTCGCCGACTCCATCACCCATGTTTTCGTCTTCATGGACATCACCGCCGAACAAGGGAAACACTGCAACGTCCGGCTCGAGGTCGATCATCTGGGGACTCTGATCGCGGTCGATTCGCTGGTCGATTCGCTCTCATTCTACGGCAAACCGTCGTACCGTCCGTTTCTCGAGGCCTACGGCCTGCGCCGCTGCGAGGTGCGCAACTGGGCGCATTACCGGATTCCCGCCGCCGTCTTTCGGGAGATGCTCGCCGACCGGCAAATGCAGATCACGCTCTCCGGCGAACCGACCGGTCCCAATCCGGGTGGTCTGATCCTTCGCGGCGGCCTGCCGAGAACCGATTATCACGACTGGTGGGGACCGGGCTTCGAGTATACCGCGGTCGAGCGTCTCTATGAGGGACGTGATCCGCGGGTGTGGGAAGATCTGCCGCTTGAGTTTGAGACAGCCGTCTGCGCACTTTTTGACAACGGATCGCGCTCGGTGAGCGATCTTTCCGACGGCTGGGGACGCCAGACCGGGCAGTACCGGCTGATCGTAAGGCTCTTGATGCCGGACGGAACGTGGCGTTACTTCTGACCGGAACCAACAAGGAGGCGCACGATAAACGCAAACGCAAAACTACAGGTGGGTGTCATCGGTGCCGGTTACTGGGGCCCGAATCTCATCCGGAACTTCGATCTCTTGCCGAACGCGCGGGTCACGGCGGTTGCGGACACCAAGAGCGGGCGGCGTGACTTCATCGCCGCGCGCCACCCGCACTGCCGGTTGTACGATAATGCCGGGGCCATGATTGCCGACGACAACGTCGAAGCCGTCGTGATCGCCACCCCGGTCTCGTCGCATTTCCCGCTCGCCCAGGAAGCCCTGGCGGCGGGCAAGCACGTCCTGCTCGAAAAACCAATGTGCGCGTCGACCATGGAATGCGACACGCTGATTCAGATGGCCAAAGATCGCGGCCTGACCCTGATGGTCGATCATACCTTTCTCTACACCGGCGCGATCAAGAAAATCCGCGAGTTGATCGACTCCGGCGAACTGGGGGAGATCCTGTATTTCGACTCGGTGCGGATCAACCTCGGCCTCTTCCAGCACGACGTCAACGTGATCTGGGATCTCGCGCCGCATGATGTATCGATCATGGATGCGATCATCCCGCAGCGGGCGACGACGGTTTCGGCGATCGGACGCGCCCACATGGGCACGACGCTCGAAAACGTCGCCTACATGACCGTGACCTTCGAAGGGGCGGCGATCGCCCACTTCCATGTCAACTGGCTCGCCCCGGTCAAGGTGCGCACGATGCTCATCGGCGGCTCGAAGAAGATGATCGTCGCCGACGACACCCATCCCTCCGAGAAGATCAAAGTCTACGACAAAGGCGTCGAGGTCACCAATGACGTCGAGGAAGTCCACAAGACCCTCGTGCAGTATCGGACCGGCGACATGTGCGCGCCGCGTCTCGACGGCACCGAGGCGCTGCACCTGGTGGCGGCGGAGTTTGTCGCGGCGATCCGCGAAAACCGCCCCCCGGCGACCGACGCCGAATCGGGACGGCGGGTCGTGGCGGTCCTCGAAGCGGCCAACGAATCCCTGCGCAACGGAGGCCAGCCGGTCGCGCTGTAGACACCGCAGACGGTCGTAGGGGTCGGTCTAAGACCGACCCTTGCCTGCCACGATCCCGCGTGAACCAGAGTGTGTGACCGCAATCTCCGATTGCGGTCCCGCGAAGCGGGACAATGACTCCGCACACTCGACATCTGGTTGCACGTCTCCACGCTTGATCCCCGTTCGAAGCAGACCAGTGATCGGGTGACGGCTCCGGCAAGCCGCAATCACAGATTACGGCCACACAGGAGGGGGGCCTTTCGGGGTACCCGGCGCTCTCGTAGGGGTCGGTCTAAGACCGACCCCAGCCGGCTTTCAACACCCCCTGAGATCTTATCCACACCGTTTCTCCCCGGGTGTCCACCGTGCCGGTTGACACTTCCACATTTTGTGCACAACACGCGAAAGTGATTGAGTCCGGCCGCTGTGCTGCGTTAATGGGATGGGGAGGAGTGCGTAGCAATGGCAGTGGAGTCTGTGCAGACGAGAGATCGTGAAATTTCCGGGCGTGTCCCGCCGCAGGCCGTCGAAGTCGAAATGGCGGTGCTCGGCGCGATGATGCGCGACGCGGACACGGTGGGGCTGGTCATCGAAGCGCTCGCGCCGGATGACTTCTATAAACCCGCCCATCGAAAAGTCTTTGCCGCAATGGTCTCGCTGTTCGAGCGCGCCGAGCCGGTCGACTTGGCCACGGTGGTCAATGAACTCGAACGCTCGGGGGACCTGGCCACCTGCGGCAACCGCGCCGGGCTGATCGACATCGCCGACTCGGTTTTCACCGCCGCCAGCGCCGTCTCCCACGCCCGCATCGTGCAGGACAAGGCGGTGCTACGCCGCTTGATCTCTGCCGCCCAGCGCATCACCCAGGAATGTCACACCGCCCCCGGCGATGTCGGCGACCTGCTCGACGAAGCCGAAACACGTATCTTCGCGATCTCCGAGTCGCGGGAACGCAAGGACGTTACGGTCCTTTCCGATATCCTGCCGCAGACCTTCGAGTCGATCGAGGAATACCACCGGCAGGGCGGCGGGATCACCGGCTTGTCGACCGGTTTCGATGAACTCGACACCCTGACCGCCGGACTGCACAAGTCCGATCTGGTGATTCTCGCGGGACGGCCTTCGATGGGGAAGACCGCGCTCGCGCTGAACATCGTCGAACACGTCGCGATCGAGCAGGGGAAACCCTGTGCCTTCTTCTCACTCGAAATGTCCAAGGAGCAGTTGGCCGAGCGCCTCTTGTGTTCGCGCGCGCGGGTGAATGCGCACCACATGCGCACCGGACGCCTCCGTCCGGCCCAGTTCTCCGCTCTCTCGATCGCCGTCGGACCGCTGTCGGAAGCGCCGATCTACATCGACGACAGCGCCAGCATCGGCATTCTCGAATTGCGCGCCAAGGCGCGTCGGCTCAAGGCCCAGCACAACATCGGGCTGGTCGTGGTCGACTATATGCAAATGATGCATGCATCCCGGAGCGTCGAGAACCGCCAACAGGAGATCGCCATCATCTCGCGTTCGCTCAAGTCGCTGGCCAAGGAGTTGAACATCCCGGTCTTGGCGCTCTCGCAGCTTTCGCGTCAGGTCGAGCAACGCGGCGGCGACCGGCGGCCGCAGTTGTCCGATTTGCGCGAGTCGGGGGCGATCGAACAGGACGCCGACGTCGTCATGTTCGTCTATCGCGCCGAACGCTACGATATCACCACCGACAAGGCCGGCAATCCGCTGGCAAACATTGGAGAACTCATTGTCGGCAAACAGCGCAATGGCCCTACCGGATCGGTGCGCCTCACATTCCTGAAAGAATTCTCCCGCTTCGAGAATCTGTCGCGCGACCGCGGCCCCGCTCCCGGCCCCGGACCCGGACCCGAGGAGGTGGAGGATACGCCGTTCTGATCGGTCGCCGGGTCTTCTGCCCGGATGACCGATCCTCATTGCCCCCTGACCGCCCCGCGGCGATAATAGACCCATGTACGCCTTCGTCCTCGCCACCGGCCGCTGGTTTGTTGGGGCCATGATCTACGTCGGCGGGCTGGCGCGGTTCGCCGGGTTGCTTCTCTTAGCCCTGCCGCGCATCTTCACCTCGCTACGGTCGATTGTCCGGCAGATGCTCTTCATGGGGGTGCATTCGCTGCCCCTGATCGTCCTCACCTCGATTTTCACCGGCGCGGTCTCGACCTGGCAGGCCGCCTACCAGTTTCAGAGCTATGTCCCGCTGCGTTTCCTCGGCGGGGCGGTGGGCAAGGCGATCTTGATCGAACTGGCACCGGTGCTGACCGCGCTGGTGGTCGCCGGACGGGTCGGGGCCGCGATCGCCGCCCAGTTGGGCACGATGCGGGTGACCGAGCAGATCGATGCCCTCGAAGTGATGGGGATTGATCCGGTCCGCTACCTGGTCCTGCCCCGGGTCGTCTCCGGGGTCGTCATGCTCCCGGTCCTCACTCTCTTCGCCAACTTCGTGGCCATGCTGGGGGCGCTGATTGTGGCGGTCACCTTTGTTGATGTCACATATGAGACTTTCATGAATAGCTTCAAGTTATTCTTTAAGGACACCGACCTCTACGCCGGCCTGGTCAAAGCCGCGATGTTCGGGCTGATCATCGCCCTGATCGGCTGCTATCAGGGG
>DATKYL010000512.1:0-5483 GCA_035528515.1 Acidobacteriota bacterium
CACAACGGGGTGTGGCGACGACGTTGCGGCGTCGCCGTCGACTGCTTGCAGCCGTCGTAGTGTGTGTTTGGGGGGTCGTCTGGGCCCGCGCCTTTCAATTGCAGATTGTCGACCGCGACCAGTTGGCGACGGTCGGACACCGGCAAAGCGATCGGGAAGTGCGGATCGCCGCGCCCCGCGGCGAAATCTTCGACCGTGCCGGTCGCCTGCTGGCGATCAACGTGTCGCGCCGCTCGTTCTTCGCGTATCCCGGACGCGAGACGTCGCCGCAGAGACTGGCGGCCAAGTTCGCCGCGGTCTGCGGCGTTCCCTCACGGACCCTGGCGCGTCAGTGGCAAACGCGACGCGATCGCTTCACCTGGCTCGCCCGGCGCTGCAGTGACCGCACCGCAGCCCGTGTGACCGATTGGAAACTCCCCGGTGTCTACCCGACCTGGGAGTATGACCGCGCCTACCCGGCCGCCATCCCCGGCGTGCTCGATCCGCTCGGATTCGTGAACGCCGACCTGGTCGGCGCCGCCGGTCTGGAGTGCCGCTACGATGAACTCCTGCGCGGTTCCGACGGGCGCGGGGTATTTCTCGCTGATGCCGTCGGCCGCCGTTTCGCCGTCGATCCGGTCGCCGGCCAGAAACCGGTTCCCGGCTGCAATCTGCATCTGACCCTGGATGCCCGCTGGCAATCGATTCTCGCCGAGGAGTTGACCGCGGCGGTCGTCAAATGGCGGGCCAACTGGGGGGTGGCACTCCTCATGGACCCGTATACCGGCGCCGTCGTCGCGATGGCCGACGTGGACACGCGTGATCGGAAGGGGAAAGGCCAGAAGTGCCGCCTCGTCTCCGACGTCATCGAACCGGGTTCGACATTCAAGATCGTGACCTACGCGGCGGCCCTGTCCGACGGTGTGGTGCATCCCGGGGAATACTTCGACGGTGGTGACGGCGTCGGTGTTTTCTCCGGGCGCCGGATTCGCGACGACAAGAAACACGCGGTCATCTCCGTCGCCGAGGCGTTCTCATTGTCGTCGAACGTCGTCACCGGCCGGATCGCCAACCGTCTCGAACCGGGCCGGCTCGATCTGTGGGTGCGACAGCTCGGCTTCGGCCAGAAGACCGGTATCGATCTGCCGGGCGAATCATCGGGACGGATCGCCGTTCAACGACACTCGGAATACAATGTCGCGACCCGGGCCATCGGCCACGGGGTCGCGGTTACCCCGCTGCAACTGGCCGTGGCCTGCGCTGCTATTGCCAACGGTGGGTATCTCGTGCAGCCGCATCTGGTTGCCGCGGTGGAATCGCCGCGCGGACGCCAATACACGACGACGGCCGGACACCGCGTACTGCGACCCGAAGTTGCCAGCGTCCTCCGCGGATTCATGCAGCGGACCGTGACCGAGGGCACCGCCAAGCCGATTGCCGATCCCCGTTTCCCGATCGCCGGCAAGACCGGAACCGCGGAGAAGCCCGATCCCCGGACAGGCCGCTACGACAAGACCAAGTTTATCGCCTCGTTCGTCGGGTTCTATCCCGCGGAGTGCCCGCGGTTGGTCGGGCTCGTCATTCTTGATGAACCGGAGCCGATTCACTACGGCGGCTATACCGCGGCCCCGGTGCTGCTCAACACGATTCGCCGGGCTGCCTCTGCCGGTAACGTCCCGACCGATCCGCGACCGCTTTTCGCGCAGGGACGAGTGGCGGAAACACTGATGACCGGCTGGTCGCGCCGTCTGGTCGACGCGGTGGTTCCCTGGATCGGCGTCAATGACGCTCTCGCGGCAACGGGTGACCAATACAGCATCATCGAAAACGAAGATTCGAATGAACGAAACGATGCCTGTGCTGGTGTAACCGGTTGGGACCGACTTCAGGGCGCTGCTGCGGTGAAAGAGCCGGCAGCCGCCGATACATCGACGTCGCGCTGGCCGGATCTTGCGGGCCTTACGTTGCGCGATGCGCTTGCCGTTCTGCGCGCTTGCGGTGCCGATGCGGACGTCCTCGGTTCGGGCGTCGTGACGGCACAACACCCGCCCGCACAATCGCCCCTGGGAGACGACCGCCGATGTCGGTTGACGTTGCGATGAACAGTACGGTCAGAGGCCGGACTTTGGGCGCGCTGCTGCCCCGGGACGCGCAGGCGTTCGCCGAGGTGATGATCGGCGGTATCGCCTATGATTCGCGCCGGGTCAGGCCGCGCGATCTCTTCTTCGCTCTTCCCGGGACGCAGGTCGACGGACTCCGGTTCGCCGCCGATGCCGTACGAGCCGGTGCCGCCGCCGTGGTCGCCGAACGAGCGGTCGACGTCGCTGCACCTGTCGTGGTGGTCACCCACGCGCGCCGGGCGATGGCCGAGGCGTCGCATCGTTTCTACGGGCATCCCGACCGGGCGCTCACGCTGGTGGGTGTCGTCGGCACGAACGGCAAGTCGACCGTCGCCGCCGGACTGCAAACGATCTGGGAAACCGCCGGCATCGCCGCCGGGTCGATCGGCACGGTCGATTATCGCTGGGGCACCCACGCCCTGCGCGCGACCCGCACGACCCCCGAAGCACCCGATCTCGACGCAATCCTCGCACAGATGCGCGACGAAAACGTCGTCGCTGCCGCGATTGAAGTCTCCTCGCACGCGCTCGCCCTCGATCGCGTTTGGGGCCTCAATTTCCGGGGCGGCGTACTGACCAACATTACGCGCGACCATCTCGATTTTCACAAGACCTTCGACAGTTACAAGAAAGCCAAACGGCTGCTCTTCGAACGTCTGACCAGCCCCGACGCCTTCGCGGCGATCAACGTCGACGATCCGGCGGCCCAGGAGTTCATCGCCGCCGCTGCCACTGCCCGCATTATCACTTACTCCGCGGACAATCCCGACGCCGACGTTCATCTCGTCGTCGATCGCCACGATCTCGACGGCACCGCCGGACGCCTGGTGATCGACGGACAAAGCCGGCCGTTTCATGCGCCGCTCTGGGGTGCGTTCAATCACGCCAACATCGCGGCGATGGTCGCCGGTGCTGCGGGGGCGGGTCTTGACGGTGCGGTGATCGCACGCGGTGTCGGCGCGTTCACCGGTGTCACCGGACGCCTCGAGCGGATTCCCAGCGCTGCGCCGTTTCGTGTCTACGTGGACTTTGCCCATACGCCCGACGCCCTACGGGCGGTACTGTCCGCGGCGCGCCCGCTCGTAAAGGGCAACCTGCTGGTCGTCTTCGGTTGCGGTGGCGACCGCGACCGCGGCAAACGCCCCGAGATGGCGCGTGCGGTCGAACAGTGGGCAGACAAGATCTATCTCACCTCGGACAACCCCCGCTCGGAAGATCCCGAGCGGATTATCGCAGATACGAAATCGGGATTCGGATCGGATACACACATCTGGTGCGATTCAGACCGCGCCCGTGCCATCGTCCAGGCGGTGGCCGATGCCGGCGCCGGCGATGTGGTCCTGTTGTGCGGAAAGGGCCACGAAGAAACACAGGAAATCGCCGGCGTGAAGCATCGGTTCTCCGACCGGGAAACGGTGATCGAGGCGCTTGCGGCGGCCGGGCATCCGCCGCAGACCCCCTCCAAAAGGGGCGGGAGTCATCCCGGTCGTGCGGTGGGTCCAGGGGGGGACCCATCGCCGGCTCGATAATTAACGCGGTCTCCGCGTGGCGATAGATTGTGATAACCATGATGATCGATGATGCCTGCCAAGTTGTGAACGGCGTGGCAGCCGCTCCCGGACAAAGTCGGCGGCGTTTCCGGGGCGTGTCCGTGGATACGCGCACCCTGAAGCCTCGCAACGCTTTTTTCTGCCTTGTTGGAGAACATAGCGACGGGCACCGTTTCGTGCCGGAGGCGGTGCGCCTGGGCGCCGGTGCCGTCGTCGCCGAACGCGGCCGGATCAAAGAGAACTGGCGACGCCTCGGTGTCCCGGTGATCGGCGTTGATGATCCGCTCACCGCCCTGGGCGACCTCGCGGCGGAGTATCGCCGCTGGTTCCCGACCCGCTTCGTCGCCGTCACCGGCTCGGTCGGCAAGACCACGACCAAAGAGCTGATCGCCGCGGCGTTGGCGGCGCGTTACGATGTCTTCAAGTCGCCCGGCAACTACAACACCCTCATCGGGATTCCGCTGGCGCTCCTCGCGCGGACACTGCGCCCGGCACACGACCAGCGGCTCGGCGTACTCGAACTCGGCATGTCGACACCCGGTGAGATCGCCCGCTTGACGAAGATCGTCGATCCCGAATGGGGCGTGGTCACACGCATCGGCGCCGCTCACCTGCTGCAGATGAAATCGATCGCTGCGGTCGCGCGCGCCAAACGGGAACTGTTCGACCACGCGCGGCCCGCGCTGCGCGCTTTTCTCAACGCCGATGATCCCTACCAGCGGCGCTGGATGGCGCGCTGGCGCCGCGCCACAACCACCTACGCGCTTGAGCGCGACGCCGACTTCACGGCCGACGCGATCACGAGCGAACCGGGCGGCGTCCGGTTCCGCGTCAACCGGCGCCACCTCTGCCGGCTGCGTCTCGCCGGCGAGTATAACGTTCCCAACGCTCTGGCGGCCCTGGCCGTCGGCCGCTCGTTTCGGATTCCCTGGGACGAGATGATCCCGCGACTGGGCCGCGTCCGGCCGGTGGGGGATCGCTCGCGCCTCGTGCGCCTCGGCGGCGTGACGATCATCAACGATTGCTACAACGCGAACCCGACCTCCACCATCGCCGCGCTCGCGTCACTCAGGCGCCGGCCCGCGGACGGACGCCGTATCGCCGTGCTCGGGGCGATGCGCGAGTTGGGCACCGGTTCCGATGAATGGCACGCACGCGTCGGCCGGTTGAGCAACGGCCTCGATTGGGTCGTCACGGTGGGGAGCGGAGCAGGTGCCTACCGGCGCGGCATCCCGAAAACAGTCCCGCAAACTCATTGTCCACGGGTTCCCGACGCCGTACGCCTGCTGACGAAGAAGCTTGTTCCCGGCGATACGGTGCTGATCAAAGCATCACGCGCCGAAGGGCTGGACGAGATCACGTCGCGTCTGAGCGACACGCTGGAGGCACGGTCGGAAAGACCGTAGGGCGGACGCATGTTCTATCATCTCCTCTATCCGCTTCGCGATCTGATCAGTGGATTCAATCTCTTCCGGTATATTACGTTCCGTTCCGCCTACGCCGTCGTCACCGCACTCATCATCTCCATTTGGTTGGGGCCGTGGATCGTCACCCGCCTCAAACGGAGGCAGGTCGAGGAAAAGATCCGACGGGAAGGACCCCGCTCGCATTATGCCAAGGAAGGCACCCCGACCATGGGGGGAATCATCATCCTGCTGGCGATCATCCTGCCCACGCTTCTGTGGGCCGACCTGACCAACCGCTACATCCAGCTCATCCTCGGCGTCACGATCGGCACCGGCCTGATCGGTTTCATCGACGATTACTACAAAGCGGTGCGCAAACAGCCCAAGGGTCTGGTCGCCAAGAAGAAACTGGCCGGCCAACTCATCCT
>DATKYL010000513.1:0-14814 GCA_035528515.1 Acidobacteriota bacterium
CCGGGCCACCCGCCACATCGGAAGAGACTGTGAATCGCTGTTCTTCGGGAGGGCGAATCTCCCGCTGAGCCGCCCTTGCGCGCGCCCTCGCCCGCCTCCGGGCCAGCCGCCCGGCAGCGCTTGGGGGACAATACGTGTGGAATAGACAGGCAGATGATGTGTAATTAGTCTGAAGGTCTGAATCAGACGATCGGAGGGGAGATGCAAAGGCTGCCGCGCATCGACGCATGGGGACTCATGATAATCGTGATCGCGGGTCTGCTGCTGGCCTGCACGTCAGAGAGGAGCATTGAGTCCAATGGGGAGGAGCGGTCGTTTGTCTATGTCAGCATTCAGCAGGACACGGTCGTCACGATCATCTTCGACGCCGACGCGGACACGATCATCGACAGCATCCGAATTCCAGAATGGATAGGTGCTCCGTATGTGTACGCCGACCCGAGACGCCCGGTAGTGGCATTGACCACAGCGGAACTGCGCATGTTTCGTGGCGCGGAGCCACTCCCGCAGAGCATCGATTATTACCGATTCGCGGGGCTCGGGTTCATCGAGGATCCAGACTGGATCGTCGCTTCGGTTAGCGGTTGCCTTCCGGGAGGGGGGAGAACAGCCGCATACAACGCCACTGACCTGTCGCAAGTCTACAGCGACACTCTTGGGCTGCTGAATGCACAGGTCTGTGAAGAACAAGGGCTCTTGTTTGGGATCTCCAGTCCTTGCGACCCGGCAGAAGGACCGATATTCAGTCTCTTTGCGTCTTATGACTATGGGAACCGCCGGGTGGTTGAGACGTGGAGCATCGATCCTGATTCGAGCGGTCGCCCTCCTTCACTGTGGCGGTTTCGTGTTCATCCTGATGGGCGCAGGCTCTACGTGACGACCAGCACGCGTCAGAGTCACGTTCTGGTCTGCTACGACCTGCGAGAGCGTGTGATCATCTGGCGGCAGCCTATCGTGGCCACGCTCGGGGAACCGCGTGTGACGCCGGACGGCAAAGAGGTATGGTATCCCGACCCGGGCTGGGGAACGCCGGACCCTTATGATCTCGTGGAGACTGTCACAGTCTTTGATGCGGACAATGGCACGGTGTTGTCGGAGATCTCCCTGAAGGACTATCGGGTCGGGGGTGAGGTTCCGGTCACACCCCGGGTGGTCCGCTTTCTTCCTTCCGGGAAGAAGGCCTATGTGCTGGGTGCGTTCAACAACCCAGGGCCGCTCCTGATCATCGATGTGCCGTCACGCGAGGTGATCAAGTCGTTCTGGCAGGAAGACTGGCGGTGGCTCTTTGATATGGACCTTGGCCCGGCAGTGGATTGAACGAAGAGAGTCGAGGCAGGGATTTCAGCCGATCCGATGCGGACTCTTCGTTCTTCCTCTATCCACGGGTGGCCCGGACGTTCGGGCGCGCTGAAAAACTATGTGTGTATGCCAGGCGCCCTCGCCTGGCATACATGACGCCAGGCGAGGGCGCCTGGCGTCCACTGCCTAAGGAGAAGTGATGGGCTGGCGACGAGCGGACGCGCGCACCTCACGAGTCGTAATACATCTCAAACTCGTACGGCGTCGGCCGGCTGCGGATTTCGTCGACGTCCTTGCGCTTCAGGGCAATCCAGCTTTCCAGCAGATCGGGAGTGAACACGCCTCCCTGCAGCAGGAACTCGTGATCGGCTTCGAGGGCGTTGAGTGCCTTGTTGAGTGACGTCGGCAGCCGGTGCATACGTGAGAGTTCCTCGGGGGACAGCTCTTCGAGGTTGCGCTCCAACGGCTGTCCGGGATCGATCGCCCGTTTGATGCCGTCGATGCCCGCCATGATCATCGCGGCGTAGGACAAATAGGGATTCATCGTGCCGTCGGGGGGACGGAACTCGACCCGCATCTTCTTCGGGTCGCGCTGGTACCCGGGGATACGTACGCAGGCGGTGCGGTTGCCGGTGCCGTAGGTTGCCGCGACCGGCGCTTCGAAACCGGGCACCAGGCGTTTGAATGAATTGGTCGAGGGATTCGTGAAGGCCAGCAGTGCCTCGACATGTGCGAGCAGCCCGCCGACATAGTGCAGCCCGATCTGCGAGAGACGGCCCGGCCCCTTGGAGTCGAAGAACAACGAGCCGTTCGCATCGGCAAGATACTGATGCACGTGCAACCCGGAACCGGGTTCATTGAACAACGGTTTCGGCATAAACGTGGCCGAGCGGCCGATACGGAAGCACTGATTCTTGATCATGTACTTGACCAGGAACGTCTGATCCGCCGCCTGCAGGAGCGGGGAGAAGTCGATCTCGATTTCATGCTGACCGCCGCCGCCGACCTCGTGGTGGTGGTACTTCAGCCTGACGCCCGCCGACGCGATGAGAACGGAGATCTCCGAGCGCAGGTTGTAGGTGCGATCCATCGGCGGGGACACCTGGTAGCCGCGCTTGTAGGGGATACGATAGGCCAAGGACTCCTCTTCGACCCCGGCGTTCCAGATCGCCTCGCTCGTGTTGAGCCGGTAGAACGCATGCTCCGGGCGCTGGGAGAAATCCACGCGGTCGAATACGTAGAACTCAAACTCCGGACCGAGAATCGCCTGCGCGCCCTTGACTGTCTCCGACAGGTAGCGGACTGAATCGGCGGCGACCCGTCGCGGGTTGCGGCTGTACGGCGTGATCGCATCGCCCGACTCCATGATGTCGCTGATCAGCGCCAGCGTCGGACGCTCAAAAAACGGATCGATGAATGCGGTTTCGGGATCGGGCAGCAGGAGCATGTCGCCGCGTTCAATCTTGGTGTAGCCGGGCAAAGACGATCCGTCGACACCGACACCGTCGGTGAGCAGTCCCCCGTCGAGAGCCGAAATCGGTAGCGTCACATGATGCCAGCTACCGGATAAGTCGCTGAACTTGAGGTCGATGAATTCGGCGCTGCTCTCTTTGGCCAATTTGATCAGTCTTCCGGATCCCATATGAGTGCTCCTGAGACGTTCCCGCGAATGGTGCCGCCGCGATGTTCCCGCCCGGTCGCGGCTTCTGTTTCATTATCGGCACCTCCGCGGGTGCCCTCTCGGGTTCCATTCCCGACCCGGGCCCGACCTTTCACCGTTTTCAGCAGGGAGCCGTGCTGCCACTGTCCCGACGGCGGGCGACCGTCTTTGTCGGAAAGACAATCTCCGAACGTGCCGCAGATCGCCCGCCGCTATCTACATGTCGCCTCAGATCAACCGACAACCTCGGTCTTTTCGCTGATGTTGATATCGCGCTTCTTCAACTCGGCCATAAACCGTTCGTAGACGTCGCCCTTGATGCAATCCTCCGGCGGGACGATTCCTTTCTCGGGAATAAGTCCCTCCAGAATCAGCACACAGGCGATCGCCACGGGGAATCCCGTGACCCGCATCATGGATGAGATCCCGTTGGCGGTGTCCGCCACGTCCCACATGTGATACTCGGTCTTGACCTTCTTGCCGTTTTTAATCCCGGTGACCGTGTTGTACATCACACAGACGTCGGATTCGCCGGGATTCGGCACCAGTCGTGGCGTGATGAGGGAGAGGAGAAACTCGCGCGGGACGACCTTGGTGCCCTTGTAGTCCTGGGGTTCGATGTCCAGCAGGCCGCATTCCTTGAGCGTGTCGACGCCTTCCCAGTGCCCGGGCCAGCGGACCGTCTTCTCGGCAAACTCTTTCAACTCCGGTCGCGTGAAGATGAAGCTGGGCATCCCCGGGGTGACGGCACACACCAGTTCCTCGTCCTGGCCGAACTGCGCAAAACGGAAACGCTCGCGGTCGCCGATCGCGTCGACCTCCTGCACTTTCCCGTCCTTGATCACGAACAACTTGATCATGTACTCGCGCAGCACGTGTTCAAAGGCCCACGTGATCATGTACCGCAACGGATGCCTTTGCGCCGCTTCCTTTGAGGGGATCCCGCCGACGCGCGCGATCGCGATTTCGGCCGTGTCCATTTTGCGGATCGCCTCGCCGGTCGTCACATTGCTCAACCCCGGCGCGAACCCCATCCCGTCGATGAACGTGACGCCGTTGGCGATCGCCGTATTGTGCAGCCAGTCGCCGTATTCGTTGAGCGACATTCCCTTCGGCAGCTCCAACCCTTCGATCTCATACGCGTCGGGACGACGGTGGTACTCTTCGAGCATGTCAACGATGTTCAGCCCGGCCTCGATCGCGTAGTGCACGATCTTGTAGCTCGTCCGACGGTCGGGCATCGCACAAGCGCCGACGTCGTACTGTTTCATCAGGGGAATCGCGCTGTCCCGGTCGTTAACGTCCAGGATGTGCGGCACCACCTTGTCGCTGCCGATCCACTTGATGACCTTTTCCAAAGTCTCCCGCCGCCGGCCGGTGATGCCGATCTGAGTGATGCGTTCATCTTTGGCGAGATCCCATGCTACTGCCGAACCGATCTTGCCCGATCCTCCGAATACCAGTGCCTTCATGCTGTTTCCCTCCATTTCCTATTATACAGAACGCTCCGATCTCGTGCCTGGAGTCGGCATCTTCGCCGACCAACCCGAATACTCCAATCTAATAGACGGGTGACGAAGAATCGCCCCATCCGTGATGGAGAGTCGTGGTTTTTGTCAGAAACCCCGTCAGTCCGTCAGATTCAGGAGCAAGGACCATGAGGGGACAGCCGGATTCTGCTCGCCCGCAGTTGTGGCACAGCCGCCCCCGGCGGTGGATTGAAAGGTGAGCAGTTGTGGCACAGCCGCCCCCGGCTGTATGTCACTCACCAAAGTCTACCCACAACCAGGGATAGTCTTCCGGCTGGGAACACAACCCTCTCCGAACAGGATTGTGGCAGACATAGAGGACTGCCTCATGCAGACTCTCGGTTGATCGCAGGACATGGTCGTAGCTCTCCTCTTGCCAGACGGCGCCCTTCCTTTTCAGCATCCGATTGACACTGTGGGCGGAGGCGCCCTTCAATCCACCGAGGATTTCCTCGAGCGGGTACAGAGAACCCCTGTCGTCAGGCAGGGGATGGTAGACGAGATGAACGTGGTCGGGCATGACCACGGCGCAGTGCAGATGAATCTTGCAGCCATGATCGTGAAGGCAGTGTTCAAGCACCCTCTGTCTGACCGACTCGGGCAGGTGCCAGCGGTTCCTCGTGCAGAAGGTCACATAAACGGGACGGCCGGAGCTCTGAAAGTGGGGGAGCCACCTTCGATAGTATTGAGGCTACTGCCTGGCATTCGGCCTCTTCACGTTCGGTTCTCCCGCGCTTGGCAGTTGTGGCACAGCCGCCCTCAGTTGTGCGTCCGGTTTTCCCTCGCTTGGCATTTGTGGAACAGCCGAGGGCGGCTGTGTTCGGATCCAGGTCAGAATCTATGCTGCCGAGATCGCAAGATACCCAAGGCACACGTGGAATTGGCAATCACATTCCGCCGCCCGGGATGCCGGCCTTACGGCCGGCATCCGAACAGCCGAGGGCGGCTGTTCCACATCTACACGCTGTCCGGTGCACAGCCGAGGACGGCTGTGCCACATTTCTAATCTGACTGGGAGACCAGTGGGCCAGGTGGGGGAGGTGCCGCCCCCCGGTTATTCGACAAACAACCCGTCCACCAGCCTGGTCCACTCGGCGGTGAACTCGGGCTTGGGCTCGTTGCGGAGTTCGCCAATCACGATCTTGTCGCAGGCGAGCACTTCTTCGGGCGTCATGGCGGTGTAGCGAGTGCGGCCGATCGTGTTGCGCTTCAGCCACTCAAGATAGTCTTTGCCGTGTTTCAGGTCGTTCTTGCGGCCGTAACCGATCGGACAGGACGCCAGCACCTCGACAAAGGCAAACCCCGGTTTCTCGATCGCCTTCTTGACCGCCATGATGGTCTCATGCGGGTGGGCCGTGGTCCAGCGCGAGACATACGGGGCGCCCGCCCCGATCGCCAGGGCGGAGAGATCGAACGGGGATTCGACGTTTCCATATGGCGAGGTCATCGTAATTCCGCCGATCGGCGTAGTGGGGGAGACCTGCGCGCCGGTCATACCGTAGTTGTAGTTATTGACGCAGATGACGGTCAAATCGACGTTGCGTCGGGCCGCGTGGATGAAGTGGTTCCCGCCGATTCCGGCTAAATCCCCGTCACCGGTGAAGACAATCACCGTGAGGTCGGGATTGGCCAGCTTGATCCCGGTGGCGAAGGCGATCGCCCGGCCGTGGGTCGTGTGCAATCCGTCGGCGTCGATGTACCCGGGAATCCGCGACGAGCAGCCGATCCCCGAAACGAACACCGTCCGGTCGATATCGAGACCGATCTTGTCGATGGCCCGCAGGGCGCAGTTCAGAACGGTGCCGATCCCGCAGCCCTGGCAGAAGATCGAGGGCCACATGTTGGCCTCGAGATACTTCTCGCGTATATGTCGCGCTTGTCTGAACATCAGTCGCTGTTCCCTCTAACCGCGTCCATGATTTCCTGCGGCGTATGCATCTCGCCGCCGATCTTCCACAGCGGCGTGATTTCACATCGCCCCGCCACCGCCTCGCGCACGCTGTGACACGCCTGACCCAGGTTGAGTTCGGGTACCACGATGCGGCCGACACGTTCAGCCAATTCCACCACCTCGTTCTCGGGGAACGGCCAATTCGTGATGATCCGCAGATGATCGATCTTGATCCCGCTCTGCCGGAGAGCCTTGACCGCATAATCGACCGATCGTGAAGTCGCGCCGTAGCTGACAATCCCGATCGTCTCGCCCCGGCTGGCATCTTCGTAATCCCGTTCCACCTCGACAATCTTGTCCCGATTGTTTCTGATCTTGTCGCACAGGCGCCGGATCAGGCGGTCATGGTTGGGCTGGTTGTCCGTGCTCGGGTACCCGTTCTCGGTATGGGTCAGACCCGTGATATACGTGCGAAAGCCGGTGCCGAACGTCGACATCTCGGGGATCTGAGTGCCGTCGTCTGCGAACGGCAGATATGCCTCTTTGGATGTGCTCGGCTGTTTGCGCGGCGTGATCGTGACTTCCTCGAACTCCGGCAGCGTGATCTTCTCGCGCATGTGGCCGATGATCCCATCGGTGAGCAGAATGACCGGCACGCGATAGGTGTCGGCCAGGTTGAACGCCTTGATCGTGAGGTCGAGACATTCCTGCACGGTGCTGGGGGAGAGGGCGATCAGTTCGTAGTCGCCGTGGCTGCCCCACTTGGCCTGCATGATGTCGCCCTGCGCGCCTTCGGTCGGCTGGCCGGTCGATGGGCCCGACCGCTGCACATCAACCACCACGCACGGTGTCTCGGTCATCGCCGCGTACCCGATGTTCTCCTGCATCAGCGAAAACCCGGGGCCGCTGGTGGCGGTCATCGACCGGGCGCCGGTCCAGGAGGCGCCGATGATCGCGCCCATTGAGGCGATCTCGTCTTCCATCTGAATACAGGTCCCGCCGACCCGGGGCAGAAGCCTCGACATGATCTCGGCCGTCTCGGTGGCGGGTGTGATCGGATAGCCGGCGAAGAAACGGCATCCGGCAAGCAGCGCGCCGTAGCTGATCGCGATATCGCCCTGCGTGAAGAGGACCTTTCGTCCCAACACCCGCCGCACCCGGTCGAAGTCCTCGCGCGTGCAGGGACGTGATGGCTTGTGCCGTGTCTCGGCCTTGTCAGGCGCGCGTTTCAGGCTCGTTTCCAATTCTGTTCCTATCCCTTTTGTGCCAGCGCCTGTCGGCCGATGGCGACGCCTTCCATGAAGGCTTGGGTGTTCGATTCCAGGAACCGTTTCGGCACATTGGCTTTGACCGCCTCGAGCAGGCTCTCCTGGCTGACCACACCGGTGATCGCGCAGACGCTGCCGAGCACCACGATATTGGTGAAGATCCGATTCCCGAGTTTGTCGGCCGCCTTGGTGAACGGCAGCCGGTGGAAGGTGCACCCCGCCGGCGGTTCATCGACGTCGACGAGGTCTTCATCGACAATCACGGTAGCGCCCGGCTTGATTCCGGTGCGGTACTTGTCGTATCCCGGCTGCGAGAGCGTGACCAGGCAGTCCGCCGCGATCACCATTGGATAATCGATCTCTTCGTCGGCGATGATTACCTCGGAGCGGGCGGCGCCCCCCCGCGATTCCGGACCGTACGACTGTGTCTGGACCGCTTCCTTGCCGTCGTTGATCGCACCCTCGCCCAGAATCACACCCGCGAGGATGATCCCCTGACCGCCGGAAGCCACGAACCGCAATTCGGTTCTCATTGCCGCGTCCTTTACTTCCCCCCGGAACCGGTTTTCTCCCGGGCGATCGCGATGCCTTCCTGCAACGCATCCAGATTCAGCTTCTCGGTTCCCTTGGGAACGTTCCGCGAGACCGCCTGCGTGAGGGCGTCTTCGGAAACCAAATTCATCAATGCATTCATGTAGCCGAGCATCACCATATTGGCCACAATCTTCCGGCCGAACTTCTTGAAGGCGATATCGGTCGCGCTCAGCCCGTGCTTCTCGATACCCGGAGGTTCAAGACTACTGTCCAGGACTACCAGGTCCTGATCGTAGATCAGCGTGCCCTCCGGTCGGAGTGTGGTCACGAACTTCTCGTAGGCCGGCTGCGTCATCGCGACCAGCACATCGTGATTGTCCGGTTCGAGTTCGTGAATCTGCTCGTCGGATATGATCACGTCGCCGCGGCATTCCCCGCCGCGGGACTCGCTACCGTAGGCCTGGTTCTGCACCGCCTCCTTGCCGTCGAGGACCGCCGACTGCCCCATGATGTAACTCGACAGGACAATCCCCTGGCCGCCGAAGCCGGCAAAACGGATAATCACCCAGCCACCTCCTGTGCGACGGCCGCGACCTGCTCCTGCTTGATCTGATGCAACTGACTGACATACTCTGGCTGGTCGCGGTCGCAGAGTCTGCCGATCACGATCCGGTCGCGCAGTTCCTCTTCCGACATGCCGGCGGTCTTCTCGATACGGATCGATTGTTCTTTGAATTGCCTGAGAAAATCAGGTCCCGTGCGCAGCCCGATCCGACGGCCGTAGTTCTCCGGGCATTGGGAAATGATTTCGATAAACCCGAATCCCTTCTTCCGCATCGCGTTCTGCATCGATTCCATCAGCGGGAAGACATGGTACGTCGTCCAGCGGGCGACGTACGATGCGCCGGCGGCAACGACGAGATCGGCGGCCCGGAACGCGGGTTCGACATTCCGGTAGGGCGTCGTGGTGGTCTTGACACCGCGCGGCGTCGTCGGGGCTGCCTGACCCCCGGTCATACCGTAGATCATGTTGTTGACCATGAAGACCGACAGGTCGATGTTGCGCCGGGCGGCATGGATCAGGTGGTTGCCGCCGATTCCCGCCACGTCGCCGTCGCCCGCGATCACCACTACCGTCAGGTCCGGACGCATGATTTTCACGCCGGTGGCGAATGCGATTGGACGGCCGTGGGTCGTGTGCAGCGTATCCGACTTGAAATACGGACTCGGTATCCATGATGAACAGCCGATGCCCGAAACACAGACCATCCGGGTCGGTTCGAGACCGAGGCCTTCGACGGCATTGACGAACGCGTTGAGAACCGTCCCGCAGCCGCACCCCTCGCAGAAACGGTGGGGCATGATCTCGCTGCGGAGGTACTCCATCAGGCGGTGCCGGGGCTCAGCCATCAGGCCACCTCCCGGATCGCGTGCAGAATCTCGCCCACCGTGTGGGGAATCCCGCCGATCTTGGGCACCGAGACGACGCGGCAATCCACGAACCGTTCGATCTCCCGCGAGATCTGTCCCAGGTTCATCTCCGGGACCAGCAACGTATCGAAATTCTCGGCAAACTCAGCCACCTGCTGCCGGGCAAACGGCCAGATCGTAATCAGGCGCAGAAAGTCGATCGGCTTTCCCTCGCCACGTGCCCGTTTGACCGCACCATATGCCGGACGCGCGGTGGCACCGTACGACAGCACACCCACTCGGGCGACACTGTTCTGCGCCACGTCCAGCTCGGTGCGCACGATGCGCTCCCGATTCTTGTCGATTTTCGCGTAGATTCTCTTGATCAGAACGTCGTGCACCTTCGGCGTCGCTACGTCACGCATCCCGTTGGCCAGGTGGGTGGAGCCGGTCACATGGATGTTCTGCCCGGCGCCGTAGTGGATCATTCCCGGCACCAAATCGCTGCCGCCGAAGACATCCTCGCCCGGGGCGGCCATCTTGCGTGACGCGTGGGTAATCGTCGCGAGTTGCGGCATGGTAACGCGTTCTCGGATATGCCCGATCGCGCCGTCCATCAGCATAATCACCGGCGTGCGGTAATTGTCCGCAAGGTCGAAGCAGTCGAGCATGAGGTCGAGACACTCCTGGACGGAGTTCGGCGCCAGGGCGATGATGTTGTGATCGCCGTGTGTCCCCCAGCGCGCCTGCAGCACGTCGCCCTGCGCGGGCTTGGTCGCCTGGCCCGTCGACGGGCCGGATCGCTGCACGTTGACTATCACGCAGGGGGTTTCGGTCATGATGGCATAACCGATGTTCTCCTGCATGAGCGAGAACCCGGGACCGCTGGTCGCGGTCATCGTGCGCGCACCGGTCCAGGCGGCGCCAATGATCGCCGCGATGCTCGCCAACTCGTCCTCCATCTGGACGCAGATCCCTCCCGATTTCGGGAGTTCTTCGGCGATCATTTCGGCGATTTCACTGGCGGGTGTGATCGGGTACCCGGCGAAGAAATCGCAACCGGCGAACATCGCGCCGTAGGCGCAGGCCTCATCGCCCAGAAGGAAGTAAGTCTTGCCCTCGAGGCGGCTGAGATACCGTGTCTGGTTTGCGTCGAGTGCCATGCGACCTTCGCTCAGCGATATCTCAGTGTCTACTCGTTCGTAATGATAATGGCAAACTCGGGGCAGAGGAGTTCGCAGAGGCGGCAGCCGACACACTCATCCTCTTTGGCGACGATCGGCACGTAATACCCCTTGCGATTGAGTTTCTCGGAGTTCTCGAACACCTTCAGTGGGCAGAAAGAAATGCAGATCTCACACCCCTTGCACAGGTCGCCGTCGATGTATATCAACCCGGAACCTCCCTCAGACTCCCCCGATGAACTCACCTGCACCTCGATGGACCCGCACCCCGATGTCATTGTCTCGCCTTCTGCACCCTTCACTCATAACAGGGTGTTCGCGTCGGCGCAGACACCCCTTTCCGAGCCGGAGTATAATAGACCGTCCCCGGCGATTGAACCGCTTTTTTGCGCACCGCGTATGCGGGGCCGGTCGACCGGGGTCCTGTCCCTGCCCTGTATCTGTTCCGAAGATGCGGGAGTCGAAGCGGCGGTCTGAGCATGCCGGTGCTTACTGCTCCCCGGGGTCCCGACTGTCCTCTGCGGGCGCTGAGCCGGCTGGCGTGTAGGCGGCGTACACGATGTAGAAATCGTCGATACCGGTGACGTCGCCGTAAGCGCTGTTGAAGTAACCGCTCTCCCCCCAGCGCTCACCCCACGAGTTGCGGCAGATCCAGTACCCGCCGGACGGCGACTTGGGATCATCCGTCCAACCGACCAGCACCACCCAATGACCGCCCATTTCCGCTGCCCGTCCGTCGAAAGTGTAGACCCCGCCGCGGTACCGGCCGAGATCGTCATACAAGACCATGTTCGTGGCGACCGGACCGTACTCGAGAATCGTCCTCTTGATGATGGCGATGCGCTCGACCAGCGGGTACGTGTTGATCGTCGTGGAGAAGACGTCCGTGATCCGATAAGCGGTCGGGAGATCGGCGACGCACGCTGTATCCGCGTTCACGTATGGAAACGCCGTTTCCACGGCGATGCCGTGATCCCGAATGTACCGCAGTGCGTCCAACGTACTGCAGCCGCTCACGCAGCCGCATCCCGGGACACAACTGACGATCTGTTGCTCCGAAAGATCAACCGTATCACCGGTCGCGGCAGCAATCAGCGCCTCGGTGATTGCGACGGCAGCAAACTCACCGCACGAGCCGCAGTCCGACTGGTGTTTGACAGGAGTGAGGATGCCGGTGTCACGCAGATCATAGCGCGACGGGAGTTCGTCGGCGTCGGCCGCGCGCACCGCTGTCGTTACGTTCAGCACCAGCAGAGCAAGGCAGCACAACAGAGTCCCGCGTATCTGCACGGCGAATGCCCTCCTTGAAATGGCTGCCGCCTCTTGACACAAAGAACCGCCTGCGCTGCCGGCCCCTGGGTCGGAGCGGGGAGGCAGTCAGCTGCCAGCCTGAATACGAATGTAGGGAGTCTGCAGTTGCGCCGCTTTCGGCCGCTGCACTTCACGTGGGGACGATCGGGGTGTCATGTTCAGAGGGTGGGCGGACTGGCCCACCCTCTGTCGGTGTACCTGATCACAGTTGTTCGGGGCCGACGCTCCGGCCAGGGTGTCACGCACGACGTGATTGAGCTCGGCTAAGGTGATCGGTTTTCGCAGAATCTCGCAGATACCGCATTTACTGCGAGTATTTTCAGGCAGTGTGAAACCGGCGGGGACTCCCAGAATCTGGATCTCTTTCATCCCGAACTCGCCGCTGCACGCCATGCGCGGTCAGATCTCCGCACTCGTCAAGTGATGCCGAACCGCGTATTTCGTCAGCTCAGCCACACCCCGGAGGTTCAGTTTCGTGCTGATGCGGGCGCGGTGCGTCTCGACCGTTTTCTCGCTGATGCCCAGTGTGCCGGCCATCTGCCGTGTGCTCTGACCGTCCGCCAACTGTTTCAGGACCTGCCGCTCGCGGTCGGTGAGGACGGATGGGGGAGGAGCTTCGGTCCCTGACATCGCCTGTGATCTGCTCGGTATCCTGCTGAAGACGCTTCGCGGTGAGATGTAGATCCGATTGGCCACGACCGCCTGAACGGCCGTCCGGACCTCCTCGGGGTCCGGATCGATGGGCAGGTATCCCCAGATGCCCGCCAGCAGTCCTTGGATAATCGCCTCGGAGGACGAGGCCTCAGTGAGTACGATGATCTTTGATCGCGCCTTCACCTCGAGTATCTGCTGGCAGACCTCCGCGGTGTTGAGGCCGCTCACCGTCGTATCCAGGATCACGACGTCGGGCTCCAATCCCCAGACCAACTGAACAGCCGATCGGCCGTCCACGGCAGCTCCGACCGACTTGATCCCGGATCGCCCCTCGCCGTTCCCGGCCTGGTCGTCGCCCAGAATGTCGCGCTGCGAAACAACGAGAACACCGATCTCCATCTCACTCTCCCTGCCGGCATACCGACCCTGCGGTCGATCCGATGTACGACGGCGCCGCCGGGACATCCACGGCGGCCGGTGGACGCAGATCATCCCGCGCCCGCTACAGAGATCGACGATGATGCCTCTGGGGACAATACGGGTATTTTAGGTATGGATTGGGTATGGTCGGAGCGGGTACTCAGCGGGATCTCAGGTACGCTGCGAGATTGACCGCCTTGTTGCTGAGCCGGAGTTTCCGCCGGATGAGCTGGCGATGTTTATGAACCGTCTGCGACGAGATGTTGAGCCGCGCTGCGATGTCTTTGGATGAACACCCTTCCTTAATAAGTCCGCAGATATCCAACTCGCGCGGCGTCAGTCTGGCCAGGTCGCTCTTGAACTGATCGATATCACGCTCCACGATGGCCTTGAGAGTGGTATCGAGTACGTCAATGTCCTGTCTGTCGAGGGTCCCTCCCGATTCCTTCAATCTGGCCACGACGGGCAGCAGGAGCTTCTCCACCGATTCACAGACCTCGTCTCTGTATGCCTTCTTGTCCCGTTCCAGATGTTCGAGGATTTGTCGCAGAGCGGCGTTCTTCTCCTCCAGTGCCGCGTTCGCTTCGACGAGTTGCTCCGTCACCTGTCGCAGCCGGTGCTCTGCCTGTTTACGCTCCGTGATGTCACGGATGACGACCAGAACGTGAGGCTTTCCGAGGTACTCGAACACCGTCCCACGGACCTCCAGGTCCAGAGGTCCACCGTCCTTGTTCTGCGCCAGTACCTCCCGATGGAAGTTCTCGCCCAGTCGCGCCTGCTCCAGCGATTCCTCGAAGTCGGGAAGTTCCTCAGGGACGAGAAACTGCGCGGGAGTAACTGACAGATGCTCCTCGCGGGTGAAGCCGTGCAGGTCACACATGGCTGGGTTCACTTCCACGAACCGTCCTTCCATCGTCAGGATGGCCAGTGCGTCAACGGCTGACTCGAAGATGTGGCGATATTGGTGTTCCGCCTGCGCCCGTGCCGCCTCCGCCTCTTTGCGGGCGGTGATGTCAGAGAACACGCCGTCAGCCCGCGTGATTCCCTGATCGTCATAGGTCCGTGTGGCACGGTCGTGCAACCAGATCAAATCGCCGGTCTTCCTGCGAATCCTGTATTCCATGTCGAACGGTACGCCGCTTTCCGAGAGCGCTGCATAGGCCGACTTGACGCGGTCCACGTCCTCCGGGTGGATTCTCCCAAACCAGATGTCCGCGCCACCCCGGTATATCTCCTCGGGCGTGTAACCATAAACAGCCTCGACATTGGGACTGACGAAGGTGGTCTTTCCTTCGGGGTCCGACGTCCAGGTGACGCTCGGTATATTGGTGATCAGTGACCGGTACTGTTCCTCACTGGCGCGCAACGCTTCCTCAGCCCGTTTGCGTTCGGAGATGTCCCGGCAGATGGCGAGCAGAAGAGCTTTGCCGCCGGTCTCCAGTCTGCTCAAGGAGACTTCGGAATCGAACGGGGTGCCGTCGGACTTGAGATGGCGCCACTCAAAGCGCTGGGGATTGCCCTCCAGAGCGGCCGTGATCTTCTCCAGGGCCTTGTCGTGCGTTGAGACTCCGTCGGCCTGCAGGGCCGGAGAGAGACGCGGGTCATGGGGTTTGTTCCCGACTATCTCCTCACGGGGACGTCCGAACATCGTAAG
>DATKYL010000514.1:0-5896 GCA_035528515.1 Acidobacteriota bacterium
TCGATCGCATCGGCGCCCGCCTCCTCCATCTGTGCCGCAAAGCCGGTCCAGCCCCCGAGTGAGAAGCCGTTGAGGCTGGCGATCACCGGAATATCGATCGCCTCCTTGGCCTTCTGGATGTGACGCAGGTAGGCCTCCGGCCCGAGATGGTAGTCCGGCGTCTCGGGAAAGTAGGTCAGCGCCTCGGCGTAACTCTCCGAGCCGTGCGTCAGATGATGATACAGCTCAAACCTCTCCTGGGAGAGCTGCTCCTCGAACATCGAATGGAGGACGACGGCGCTGGCGCCGGCGTCCTCCATATGACGAATGTTGTCGATCTCTTCCGATAGAGGTGAAGCTGATGGGACCAGGGGGTTCTTGAGCGTCAGCCCCATGTAACTGGTGGTCAGGTCGATCCGCTGCTCCATCGCGTCGCTCCGCTGCCCCCGCAGACGGGCGTACTGCCCGCGTTAACTCAGAAATCTCAGCGAATGATCATGTATGTATCAGCTTTTGCCAGATGACTCGTCGGGCTTACCGCCTCCCGTGGCGAGATGGTGATACAACTGCCAGCGCAAGTCAACATCCGTTTGCGCTGCCTTCCACAGTTTCTTGGCGTTGTCCGGGTGACTCTTGGTCAGCATCTTGAACCGGTTTTCCATCAGCAGGTAGTCGGTCAAGGGAATCCGCGGCGCGCCGGAATCGAGGCTGAACGGATTCTGGCCCTCGGCGGTCCGACGGGGGTCGTACCGGAAGAGCGGCCATTGGCCGGAGGCGACTGCTGCCTTCTGGTTCTGCATGCCCCGCGTCATGTCGATCCCGTGGGCAATGCAATGGCTGTAAGCAAGGATCAGTGAAGGTCCGGGGTACGATTCGGCTTCCAGGAAGGACTTCAGCGTATGCTCATCCTTGGCGCCCATCGCTACGCGGGCCACATAGACGTTGCCGTAGACGGTGGCCATCAGGGCCAAGTCCTTCTTGGCGGCGCCCTTACCGGCGGCGGCGAATTTCGCCACCGCGGCCCGCGGGGTCGATTTCGACATTTGTCCGCCGGTGTTCGAATAGACCTCGGTATCCAAGACCAGCACGTTGACGTCGCGTCCCGATGCGAGCACATGGTCCAGACCGCCGAAACCGATGTCGTAGGCCCAGCCATCGCCACCGACGATCCAGACCGACTTCTTCACCAGCATGTCCGCGACACTGAGCAGGTGACGGGCTTCCGGACGGTCGATCGTGCCGAGTTTCTCTTTGAGGATCTCGACTCGTTTCCGCTGCTCGAAGATATCGGCCTCATCGGTCTGCTCGGCCGTGAGGATCTCCTCGGCCAGCGAGCCGCCGATCTCGGCGCTGAGTTGCTGCACCAGCTCTTGGGCCCAGGTCCGATGCCGGTCGATCGTGAGACGGAAGCCAAGGCCGAATTCGGCGTTATCCTCAAACAGGGAATTCGACCAGGCGGGACCGCGTCCTTCCGCGTTGGTCGTGTACGGCGTCGTGGGCAGATTACCACCGTAGATCGACGAGCACCCGGTCGCGTTCGCGATCAGCGCCCGGTCGCCGAACAACTGTGTGAGCAGCTTGAGATACGGTGTCTCGCCGCACCCGGCGCAGGCGCCGGAGAACTCAAACAGCGGTTCTAAGACCTGAGACTGCCGCACACTCGAATGCTTCACCAGGCTGCGGTCGAGTTCCGGGATGGAGAGGAAGAAATCCCAGTTGACCTTCTCCTGCTCGCGGATCGGCGCCACCGGTGCCATGTTGATCGCCTTGAGACGCGTCTCCGACTTGTTCTTCGCAGGGCAGACCTCGATACACAACTCGCAGCCCGTGCAATCCTCGGGCGCGACCTGAATCGTGTATTTCAGACCCGCCCACTCGCGATCCTTGGCGTCGTACGACTTGAACGTCGTCGGCGCACCCTCCAGGTGTTTCGGATCATAGACCTTGATCCGGATCACGCTGTGTGGACAGACAAAGGCGCACTTGCCGCAGGCGATACACACTTCGGGATCCCAGACCGGTATCTGATGGGCGATATTCCGCTTCTCCCACTTCGTTGTGCCCATCGGGAAAGTGCCGTCGCACGGCATGGCGCTGACCGGCAGTCTGTCGCCGTGGCCCGCAATCATCGGCCCGGTCACGTTGCGCACGAAGTCGGGCGCATGGTCGGGGACCGTGGGCGAGCGCTCGATGGTGCTGGTGGCCTCTTTCGGAACCTTGATTTCATGCAGGTTCTCGATCGTCTGATCGACCGCGCGGAAGTTCATCTGCACGATCTCTTCGCCCTTGCTGCCGTAGGTGTCGCGGATGGCGTCCTTGATGCGCCGGATCGCCTCCTCGCGCTCGAATATCCCGGAGATCGCGAAGAAACAGGTCTGCATCACCGAGTTGATCCGCCCGCCCATCCCGGCGTCGCGCGCGACCTGGTACCCGTCGATGGTGTAGAGCCGGACCTTCTTGTCGATGATCTCCTGTTGCACCGAGCGCGGAATCTGATTCCAGACCTCCTCGGTGGGATGCGGGCTGTTGAGGAGGACCGTCGCGCCCTCGTCGGCGTACGGCAGCACGTCGTACTGGTCAAGAAAAGTGAACTGGTGACACCCGACGAACCGGGCTTTGGAGATAAGGTAAGCGGAGTGAATCGGATCCTTGCCGAAACGCAAATGCGAGATCGTCACCGAGCCCGCTTTCTTGGAATCGTAGACGAAGAATCCCTGCGCGCTGTTGTCCGTTCCCTCACCGATAATCTTGATCGAATTCTTGTTGGCCCCGACCGTGCCGTCGGCACCGAGCCCGAAGAACACGCCGCGGAAGCGGTCCGCCGGTTCGGTGCAGCACGCCGCATCGAACGCAAGGCTGGTGTGGGTGACGTCGTCGGTGATGCCGACCGTGAAGTGGTTTTTGGGTTCGGCTTTCAGCATCTCATCGAAGACGCCCTTAACCATGCCCGGGGTGAACTCCTTCGAGGAGAGCCCGTAGCGGCCGCCGATCACGCGCGGCGGCGATGCGAAGCGCGGACGACCGGACATCTCGTTTTCCCGCAGGGCGGTGATCACGTCAAGATAGAGCGGCTCACCGGGGGCGCCCGGCTCTTTGGTGCGATCGAGAACGCCGATCGTCTTGACCGACGACGGCAGCGCCGCAATGAACGTCGCTACGGCGAAGGGACGATAGAGGCGGGGAATGATCATGCCGACTTTCTCGCCGCCCGCGACAAAATGGTCGACGGCTTCCCGCGCGGTGTCGGCGCCGGAACCCATGATCACCATCACCCGCTCGGCATCGGGCGCACCGAAATAATCAAACAACCGGTAGGCGCGGCCGGTGAGCTGCGCGAAGCGGTCCATCGCCTTCTGCACGATCTCCGGGCAGGCGTCATAGAAACGGTTGACCGTCTCGCGTGCCTGGAAGAAGACGTCGGGGTTCTGCGCCGTGCCCCGCACGACCGGGTGGTCGGGGGAGAGGGCGCGAGCACGGTGGGCAAGGACGAGGTTGTCGTCGATCATCCCCCGCAAGGTCTCGTCCTCGATGATCTTGATTTTCTGGATCTCGTGCGACGTGCGGAACCCGTCGAAGAAATGGATGAACGGCACCCGGGCCTCAAGACTGGCCGCCTGTGCGATCAGTGGAAAATCGTGGGCTTCCTGAACCGACCCCGACGGCATCATCGCAAAGCCCGTCGAGCGGGTCGCCATCACGTCCGAATGATCGCCGAAGATCGACAGCGCCTGCGCGGCGACCGAACGCGCCGCGACCTGAAACACCGTCGGTGTCAGTTCGCCGGCGATCTTGAACATGTTCGGGATCATCAACAAGAGACCCTGTGACGACGTGAACGTCGTCGTCAGCGCGCCGGTCTGCAGCGCACCGTGGACCGCTCCCGACGCCCCGGCTTCACTCTGCATCTCGACGACCGTGGGGACCATCCCCCACAGGTTCGGTTGCGTCGCCGCCGACCAAGCGTCGGATAATTCGCCCATTGGCGAGGACGGCGTGATCGGGTAGATGGCGATGACTTCGTTGATGCGATAGGCGGTATGGGCCGCCGCTTCGTTGCCGTCGATCGTCTTGAAACGACCCGGCCCGCGCTCGGCCTTCTCCGGGCCGCTGTCTGCAGGGCGCGTGGACGGTCTTTCCGTTCTCACCGTGTCTGGCATAGTCCCAGCATCCTTAATCTGTTCATCATCGTTCCCGTCACGATGGTGAGATCGGCATTCTCACTCCGGAGGACAAGCTGGTCGCATAAAACCGGGATGCCGCTTCTGCCCCCACGCTCAATCTACGCCGCTAACCGTCTGGGATGTGACAATAATTCATTTCGGCAGCTCTCTCGCCGTGCGGGTAACCCCCTCATTGCATTGAACTTATACGCTCGGCCCCAAGTATGTGACATCGCGACAGCCGCCGTGCGAGGTTACCCTCCCGGGGGAGGCGGTTTCGGTCGGTGCCGCAGGCCATCGAAAGGTCAACATCACGGGGACGCACGCCGTAATACCGTTTGTTGCCCCCGGGCTGCCGCCCTAATTTCGACTGGCCGTGCCGCGGGGGTGTGACGGACGAGGAGTGGACGACAATGGCGATTCTGAAAGTTGCGAGGCTGGGACATCCTATTCTGCGACGTGTGGCCGATACGGTGCCGCGTGAGGAGATTGGGAGTACTGAGATTCAGACGCTCATCGACGATATGTTCGAGACGATGGACGAGTACAGCGGCGTCGGTCTGGCGGCGCCGCAGGTGCATCGTTCGCTCCAGATCGTGGTCGTCGACGGCATCCCCGACCCGGATCGGGAAGGTGAATTCATGGTGCAGCGCGGCGCGGTCGTCAATCCCGAGTTGACGTTTCTGACGGACGAGGAAGTGACGTTCTTTGAGGGTTGTTTATCGGTGCCCGATCTCCGCGGCCGGGTCCCCCGTGTGCGCCACCTGCGCCTGAAGGGTTTCGATCGCGATGGCCGCCCGATCGACCGCGAGCTTGAAGACTTCGCGGCGGTTGTCTACCAGCACGAGGTTGATCACCTGAACGGAATTGTGTTTCTGGATCGGATGCGGGATCTGTCAACCCTGGGATATATTCCGGAACTCGAGCGCTTCCTGCCGGTCGAATCTGTCCCCTGACCGATCGCGGAGGGGGAGGGTCCGAGTCGCGTCGCTCTCGGGTATCCGCGCCGTGAAGGTCCGCCGTCTCCCTCCTGGTCGCTCCCGTCGACATCTCGCAAGTTGTGAAAGCCCGCGATCACATGATCGATGACCGAACCCTCGGGTGCCTGCTCGACCGGGTGCGGAGACCGGCACGTTACATCGGCGGTGAGCTGGGACGTGCCGTCAAGGAACGGGCCACGGTGGACATTCATGTATGTCTCGCCTTCCCCGATGCCTATGAGATCGGCATGTCGCACCTCGGGCTGCGTATCCTCTACGCCCTCTTGAACGACGATCCGCGTATCTACGCCGAACGCGCCTATTGCCCTTTTCCCGATATGGAGCAGGAGCACCGCGCCGCCCGACTGCCGCTCTTTTCGATTGAAAGCCGTACCCCGCTGTCCGCCTTCGACGTGGTCGGTTTCTCGCTGCAATCGGAGATGACCCACACCAATGTCCTGACCATGCTCGATCTGGGTGGTATCCCGTTGTACCGTCGGGAGCGCGGTGGTGCCGACCCGATTATCGTTGCCGGCGGCCCGGTCGCTTTCAACCCCGAACCGCTGTCCGATTTCATCGACGCCTTCCTGGTCGGCGATGCGGAAGAGGCATTCCCGCTTTTCCTGCGACGGAATCACGAACTGAAGTCGCGGGGTGTGCCGCGTGCAGAACGCCTGGCGCAACTGGCACGTGAGGTCGGCGGCCTCTATGTCCCCGCTCTGTACCCGACCCGTGCCGATGCAACATCCGGACGGGTGTATGTCGGTCCGGCCGACG
>DATKYL010000515.1:0-2977 GCA_035528515.1 Acidobacteriota bacterium
GGGGGGTGGCATCGTCAGCTCGGTACGGCACACACGAGCCGCCCGCGAGGAGCACCTGGTGGCGCTGGCACGTGGTGTCGCAGACAGCATGCTGTCTTTGGGCACCACTACGGCTGAGGCCAAGAGCGGGTACGGACTGGATCGCGAAAGCGAAATCAAAATGCTCCGCGTGATCCGCACGGTCGACCGGGAACACGCCATCGACTGGGTGCCGACCGCCCTGCCCGCCCACGCGATCCCGCCGGAATTCAAAGAGCGGCCCGAGGCATATGTCGACTTGATTGTCGATGTCATCCTCCCGGCGATTGCCGCTGAGAAACTCGCCGAATTCAGCGACATCTTTCTCGAAGAGGGAGCCTTCAACCATGTCCAGACAGAGCGTATTCAGGGATGTGCCCGATCGCTCGGATTCGGGCTGAAATTCCATGTCGATCAACTCACGCCCCAAGGCGGGACCGAGCTGGCGGTGGCGATGGGCGCGGTCTCGGTTGATCATCTCGAGTTCATCTCCGATGCCGGTATAGCTGCCTTGGCGGCGAGCGACACCATTGGCGTCCTCATGCCCGGAACGGCATATTACTTGGACCAGGCCGATCGTCCGCCGGTGCGGCGATTGATCGCAGCTGGTGCCGCTCTGGCGGTGGCAACCGATATGAATCCCGGCAGCAATATGTGTGAATCGATGCCGATGGCGCTCAACCAGGCGTGTGTCCTCTACAAGATGTCTCCGGAGGAAGTATTGGTCGCGGCCACCCGTAACGCGGCCTGGGCGGTCGGACGCGCCGATCGGATCGGATCAGTCGCGGTCGGGAAGCAATGCGACCTCGTTGTCTGGGAGACGGAGGACTATCGCGACCTGGCCTACCATTACGGTGTAAATCTGGCGGCGACTGTTATCAAGCGGGGAGAACAGGTCCGGTGAGACGTGTGGCTCTGAACGGTCCGTGCCGTCGGGCATTTCAGGTGGCCGGGAGTGCCTGCTGTGCCGTCGCGATCGCCGCCCTCGGGTGCAGCCCCTACTCCTTCTCGGGCGGCAAGACGGCGCTCGTGCAGTCGGCCCATGTGCCCCAATTCGAGAACGAGACGGCGGAATTCGGTCTGGGAGAAGCCCTGACACAGGGGATTATCGAGGGTTTCATCGAAGACAATCAGATCAAAATCGTCTCTGCCGACGATGCCGAGGCGATCCTGACCGGGCGGGTGGTCGAATACCGGCGCAAGGCCTACACCTTCGATGAGACCGATCGGGTGACCGAGTACATTGTGGAAATCTGGGTGACGGCCGATCTATCGAAGAAAGGGGAGCCGCCCGAGACCATCTGGCAGGCTGAACGGCTCCGCGGGTTCGGCATCTATGATGCCGATGAGGAAGACGAACAGGCAGGGCAGGAACGGGCGATCGCCAAGATCGCCGAGGACCTGCTGAACAAGACGATCAAGAGCTGGTAGGCGGCCCGACGGTCCCGCCGTCGGCATCGACGCAGGGAACTGAGGCCGTGGTTCGATGGTTTAACGAACGGTGGGTCTATGCGTACGGCAAACCTCTTGGTGAAGGCGTTATCCATGATACAGCGGTTGAATCTCTCGGTGAGACGGCGGGGCGCATGTGTCGTCTCGGTTATTGGAATCGCGATCCTTTTCGGTGTCGCTCCCGCGAACGCGGGAGACCCAGGTGAGGCGGCCTATTCATTCCTCAATATCGGGACGGATGCCCGGGCTGAGGGGATGGGTGGCGCGCATACGGCCGTCGCTGACGGGGTCGGGGGGGTGTTCTATAACCCGGCGGCGCTGGCGGAGGCGATTCCCGGTGATTTCACCGCATCGTACGTCAATTGGGTGACAGACATCCAATCCGGGTTCCTGGCCGCGGTATGGGGTGTCGGTACCCGAGAGCGGATGGCCGCGGCGGTGCAGTATCTCGATTTCGGTGACTTCCGGGGCTTCGATCCGTACGGTGTGCCGACAGCCGATTTCGGTGCCTCAGATTTCGCTCTGGCCGTGCACGGTGCCGGTATGTTGGGCCGCGGGTTTCACTGGGGTGTGGCGGGTCGGATGATCTCCGAGTCGATCGACGGCGAATCGTCGATCGCGTTTGCGGCCGACGCCGGCGTTCTGTACCGCCTCGGCGATCAGCGCACGCGTGTCGGTGCCGCGGTGCGCAACCTGGGTGTGCAGAGCAGCAATTTCGGCAGCGCCGAAAAAGACGATCTGCCGATCACGCTCCGTCTCGGACTCTCCCACAGTCTGCGCGGCATGCCGCTCCTGATGGCCGCCGACGTCTTCAAGCCGAGCGACGATGATTTATCGCTGGCGGTTGGGTTGGAGTACGCCGGTCTCGAGTCCGCGCGATTCCGCGTGGGATACAACACCCTGGTCGGCAAGATCGATACCAACTCCGACCGCGACGATTTCGCCGGTCTGACCCTGGGCGTGGGGTTCATCCTAAGCCGGATTGCGATCGATTACGCGTACGGTTCGCTGTCGGAACTGGGCGACGCCCACCGTTTTACCTTGCGTTCCGGCTTCTAAGATACTTGCCATACTCCGGCGGAACGATCCGCCGCTACGAAGGAGTCTGCCGATGGTGTGGTCTGCTCCGTTCTCGCGTGTGGCCGGTGCGGTATTCAGTCTGGCGGTCGGCATCGCACTGATGGTCGCGTTCGGGTGTTCGCAGAACGACCGACAATCGCCCAAATCCACCGTCTCCGGGCTGTTCGGCGCGATCGCCGATTCGGATACGGCGTACATCGTGGCTCACGTCGATCTCGCGGCGGCCGCTCAGGGCGTTCGCGGAGAATTGATCGACCCTTCATCGGATACGACGGCGGTCGAACCCCAATGGGGTGAGCGGCTTCTGGGAGCGATAACCGGCGAGGGTGAACTGCGGGAGCGCTGGCTGGCCAACCAGATCGTCCTGGGTGAGGAATTCGTCCGCGGCGATACCGCCTGGGTGGAGGTCTCGTTCTTGGACCGTCTG
>DATKYL010000516.1:0-7383 GCA_035528515.1 Acidobacteriota bacterium
GACGCGATCCGATCCGAGATGGAACGTCTGAGACTTTGATTCCGTTATACCGGAGACGTGCCCCCCTCAACCAGGATGTACCAGGACCTCGACGAACCGGTTGATGTGATCGCGGTCTTCGAGAAGGGGACCCTTAAGCCGGTCCGTCTCCGCTGGCACGGGAAAATCCACAAGATTGCGCGTATCACCGGTGTCTGGCGATCCCAAAAGGGAGAGGATCGCGAACGGCATTTTGCCTGTGTCGACGTCGATGATAACGTTTTTCAACTGACCTACAACGACCGTCGCACCGACTGGATCATCAATAAGATCTGGGTCGAGTAAGCCACGTGGACCGGAGCGAACCGGCGTGAGCGAACGTCTGACCAGATTCCCCGCCCCGCAGCGACGGCGCGTGCAGCGCCGCGTCGATCCCAGCCGGCGCATCATGCACGTCGACATGGACGCCTTCTTCGCGGCCGTCGAACAGGCCGACAACCCGCACCTGCGCGGTCGGCCGGTCGTGGTCGGGGGCGCCCACGGGGGACGAGGTGTGGTGACGACCGCGTCGTACGAGTGCCGCGTCTACGGTGTGCATTCCGGGATGTCGGCCGCCGACGCCCGTCGGCTCTGCCCCGACGCGATCTTCGTCGGTGTGAATGCGAAGCAGTACATGCACGTCTCGCGCCGTCTGCGGGAGATCTTCGCGGAATACGCGCCCCGGGTCGAGTCGGTCTCGGTCGACGAGGCCTTTCTCGACCTGACTGGCTGCGCCGGACTATTCGGGGGTGAGGAATCGCTGGCGCGCCGCTTGAAGGATCAGATTCGCCGCGAACTGTCGCTCACCTGCTCGGTGGGCATCGCCCCGAACAAGATTATCGCCAAGCTCGCCTCCTCAGTTTTCAAACCTGACGGCCTCACCGTGATACATCGGGCCGACATCCCGCGGATTGTCTATCCGCTTCCCGTCGGCAAGCTCTGGGGGGTGGGGCCGGTTGCCGAACGCTCTCTGAACAACCTCGGCATCCGGACCGTCGGCGATCTCGCCTGTGCCGATACCCGTCTCCTCCGCAGCCATCTCGGCCTGCACGGTGAGATCATGGGACGCGTCGCGCGCGGCGAGGATGCGTCGCCGGTTGTCGGTCACGACGATCGTCCGCGCGCAAAATCGATCGGCCACGAGCAGACCTTCAGTGACGGCTCATCCGACCGCGTGCACCTGCGTGCGATTCTCTGGGAGCTGTCGGAGCGGGTCGCGCGCCGCATGCGACGCGCGGGTTTGGCCGGACGCACGATCACGGTCAAGATTCGGTACGCAGACTTTCAGACCTTTACGCGTCGCTGTTCGGTCGAGACCCCGACCAACGCCGCCGAACGGATCGCGAAGGTCGCCGCTGGTATCTTCGATCAGAACCATGACGGTCGAACACGGATTCGCCTCCTGGGAGTGTCGGTCTCGTCGCTCATGGGGGCTGGGCCGGATCATCACGCGCCCGGCGATCCGGTCCAGTCCGATCTCTTCGCGCATTGCATTCCCTCGACCTCAATCGACACGCGACGGGACCTTCTCCTCGATCAGATTCGCGATCGCTTCGGCGAGCACGCCATCGTCGGGGGATTCGCCCACCGGAAGAATACCCAAGCCCGCACCTAACTCAGCCCCACCAATGGACTTGCGACGAGCAGGCTTATTCTCGTTCAGTCTGTGACACAAAAGCGCGCCGCCGATGTTGCGTCCCGCCCCGTTCGTCGTATATATTTACAGAGAAAGGGGTTATACCCCGAGAGACGCGTGCGCCAAAGGTCGGCCGCACGCTGGCCTGCTGACACTGACCTTGGGAACAGGTGGATGACATGAGCGTGGGCACATCGCCAATGCCGGCACCTCCAAAGCCATTCCGCTTTGAGCAGCGGCATTTCTCCAGTTACGCCTGGCAGCTGGAATCGTCGATCATACGCGAGATTCTCAAGATCTCCAGCCAACCCGGCGTGATTTCCTTCGCCGGGGGTCTGCCGGCACCCGAACTCTTCCCCGTTGAGGAGATCCGCGCGGCCGCCGATCGTGTGCTGACCCGTTTTGGCAGCCAGGCGCTGCAGTACAGTCTCTCGATGGGGTACCCGCCGCTACGCGAGTTTATCGCCGAACGGCTCTCGAGCCCCGGTGTGCAGTTGACCGCCGATAACATCATGATCACTGCCGGTTCACAGCAGGGACTCGACGCGGTTGGACGGGCCTTCATCGAGCGCGGTGACTACGTGATCACTTCGCGACCGACCTATGTCGGCGCACTGCAGGCGTTCAATTACTACGGCGCCCGCTACGCCTTGGCGGAGATGGACGAAGACGGGATGATCGTCGATCGGATCGACTCCCTCGTCGCCGCACACAGCCCACGATTGATTTATGTGGTCCCGAATTTCCAGAACCCCACCGGGATCTCCATGACCGAAGGGCGGCGTCGGTTCTTAGTCGACAAGGCGCACCAGCACAGCCTGCCGATCATTGACGACAACCCCTACGGGGAGCTGCGCTATTCCGGGGATCCGATCCCCTCGGTCAAGAGTCTTGGTGGCCAGGCGGTGATCCAGCTCGGAACGTTCTCAAAGACGATCTCGCCGGGGTTGCGCATCGGCTGGCTTGCCGCCTCGCGCCAGACGATGGGCGTGCTCGAACGCGTCAAACAGTGTACGGATCTCCACACGAACACGTTCGCCCAGTATGTGATCTACGAATACGTCCAGGATGGGGCGCTCGACCGTCACATCGAGCGACTGATCGGCGCGTATCGCGAGCGGCGCGACGCTATGCTGCGGGCGCTTAGCGAGTTCTTCCCGGAATCCATCACCTGGACGAAGCCGGAGGGCGGGCTGTTCTTATGGGTGCGGCTGCCCGAAGGTGTCGATGCCTCGGCTCTGCTCAAACCGGCGATCGAAGAAAAAGTCGCCTATGTCCCAGGCATGCCCTTCTACCCGACGGGCGAAGGAGCGAATACCTTGCGGCTCAATTTCTCCAACGCTTCACTGGAGGATATCCACGAAGGGATCAAGCGTCTGGGACGGGTTTTTGCCGCCGCCATCTGACCGTGACCCGGAGGGCCGTGGCCACTCAAACGGAATGGCGCTGAGACCGTAACGATCGCTGACCGCCGTGAGGTCGGACAAACTGTGCATTACCGCGACACCATCGTAATGACGCCGCGCCACTGGCGCTGGGGGGAGAGTACGTAGGATCGATGGGTGTGCCGCTTCTAAGAGTTCGAAAAGCCCGTCGGTCCGACGGGCTTTTTTGTTGCCGGTCGTTCCCCGCGCGCCGGAATGGCGACGTCGGGATTAGGTATTGTCGTGGCCACGGATATGTGGTAGTCTCCCGGTTCCTGCGGGTTTTCGCCGTTGGAGATCAAGCCCATGCCTGATCGGATCGTGTTTGCCAAAGCCGAGTCGCTCCGAAACGACTTCATCGTCGTCCGGGACAGCCGGTCCCCGCGGCGCTGGACACCCTCCCGGGTGGCCGCGATCTGTGATCGCCGCCGCGGAGTCGGTGCCGACGGTCTCGTCATTCTCGGTCCGCGACGCGCCGGTCGTATCCCCTTCATTCTGTGCAACGGGGACGGTTCGCGCGCGGAGTGGTCGGGCAACGGGATTCGTTGCGCTGCCGCTTTTCTGGGACAGACCCGGCCCGGCCCGGCACACCTCATCCTGGCAACCGGCGCCGGACCGATCGACGTGGATCTTCGCTCGCGTTCGACGGGTCGGGTGGATGTGTCTTTTGCACGACCCTGGCCGGTCGTTCGCGACAAACTCGGACACCGATTGTCGCACCCGCCTGCGATCTCACGGGTATGGAGTGTCGACGCCGGGAATCCACACTGGGTGTTTCAGGTTCGGGACTTTCGCTTCGACTGGGAGGCGTTCGGTCGCGAATGCCAGCCGCGGGCAAGCGCCACACGCGGTGTCAACGTCGGATTCGTTCGGATACCGAACCGCCGTACGATCGAAATGCGGCTCTACGAACGGGGTGTGGGACCGACGCCGTCGTCGGGATCGGGGGCGCTGGCGGCGGTGGCTGCCTGTCGGGAATACGACCTGATCGATGATCGTGTGCAGGTAACGGCTCCCGGGGGGACGCAGGCGGCCCGCTGCGATATGGACAACCGTACCATCCGGCTCGCCGCGGCGGCGCGTGTGGTCTTCGAAGGATACTGGACACTGCAGTGACCCACCCGCCACAATGGACAGCGATGGATTTCAAAACGTTCAAATGCGCCCGCCGTGAACGCCCGGTCGTCGTTCTCGCCGAGGAGATCCCCGCCGACCTCCTGACGCCGGCGTCGGTGTTCCTGGCCCTGTCGGACGGGCGTCCCGGTACCGGATTCCTTCTCGAAAGTGTTGAAGGCGGCGAAACGGTGGGGCGGTTTTCGTTCATCGGCGTCGATCCGGTCGAGGAAATCACCCTGACCGAAGACTCCGGGATCCATCGCATCGGCCGACGGTCGGAGATATTCGGCGCGGCGGATCTGTTCGCGCGCATCCGCAGCCGCCTGGTGACGTCATCACCGCCGTACCCCGATGCCGACGGTGCGGGCTTTCTCGGCGGCTGGGTCGGCTACCTCAGTTACGACTGCGTGCGCCTGTTCGAGCGATTGCCGTCGCAGGCGACCGAAACGCTCGGGCATCCCTGGGTCCGTCTCGGACTCTACGACAGCCTCGTCATTTTCGATCACGCCCGCCAGAGTGCGCGGGCGGCGGTGGCGGTGCGTTCCGACGACGACCGACCGGGCGACGGCCGGATCGCCTACGACCGCGCGCAACGCCGGTTGGCGCGTCTGGTGCGGCGCCTCGGACGACCGCTCGCCCTGCCGCATTTGCGGCCGTCGGTGCAACGACGCATCCGCGCCAATGTGACCCGGCGGGCGTTCGCCGACGGCGTGCGACAGGTCAAACGCCACATCGCGCGCGGCGACATCTTCCAGGGCGTGCTCTCGCAGCGCTTCACCCGCCCGGGACCGGTGCGGCCGTTCGACGTTTACCGGCGTTTGCGACGCAGCAATCCCTCGCCGTACATGTACTATCTGACGTTCGGTGACAGCGCCGTCGCCGGCTCATCGCCGGAGACACTCGTCCAGAAACGCGGTCCGCTGGTGACGACCCGCCCGATTGCCGGTACGCGTCCGCGCGGCCGCGATGCACAGGAGGACGCCGCGCGCGAACGGCAGTTGCGCAACTCCCCCAAAGAGAATGCCGAACATGTGATGCTCGTCGATCTGGGCCGCAACGACATCGGCCGCGTCTGCCGGCCCGGCACGGTGCACACCGAGGAATTCGGCGCGGTCGATCGCTATTCCCATGTCATGCACATGGTCTCACGCGTCACCGGTCGGGCGCGGCGCGGTGTCGACGCCTGCGACGTGCTCGCGGCGACGTTCCCCGCCGGAACCGTCTCCGGCGCTCCCAAGATCCGCGCCATGGAGATCATCGAAGCGATCGAACCCGATCGCCGCGGCATCTACGCCGGGTCGGTCGGGTACATCGACTGGTGGGGCGACATGGACATGGCCATCGCTATACGGACAGCGGTAATGGACCGGCGTGGAGCCTACGTGCAGGCGGGCGCGGGCATCGTCGCCGACAGCGACCCCGATCGCGAATACGATGAGACGCGCAACAAAGCGGCCGCGCCGCTCGCCGCCGTCGGCGGCGTGTGGACGAAGGGAGGACGCCCGTGATCCTCCTCGTCGACAACTACGATTCGTTCACCTACAACCTCTATCAGTATCTTGCCGAACTGGGTGCACGTGTGCGGGTCGTGCGCAATGATGCCATCGACGTGGGCCGTATCCCCCGGCACTACGAAGCCGTGGTGCTCTCGCCGGGGCCGGGTCGTCCCGCCGACGCGGGTGTGACGCCGGCCATCGTGCGCGCTCACTCGGGCAAACTCCCGATTCTGGGTGTCTGTCTCGGTCATCAGGCGATCGGCGAGGTTTTCGGCGGACGGATTGTCCGGGCCCGCCGCCTGATGCACGGGAAAACGTCGCCGATCCACCACGACGGGAAGGGACTCTTCGCCGGGCTCCCCAATCCGTTCGTGGCGACGCGTTATCACTCGCTCACGATCGACCCCGACAGTTGTCCTGAATGCCTGACGATTACCGCCGAAACCGATGACGGCACGATTATGGGTCTCAGACACAAACACCACCCGACCGTGGGTGTCCAGTTTCATCCCGAGTCGATCCTGACGCTCGAAGGCAAGGATCTGCTCGCGAATTTCCTGCGGCAGAGCCTCTGAAGGGCGCCGGTGACTGTGATATGCTGAAGTCGTTCATCAGAACCGCCCTCGACGGCGGCAGTCTTCACCATGAAGCGGCGCATGAGGCCATGAGTATCGTGATGAACGGCCAGGCCACGCCGTCGCAGGTCGCTGCCTGGCTGGTGGCGCTGCGAATGAAGGGCGAAACGATCGACGAAATCGTCGGGTTCGCGCGGGCGATGCGCGGCGCGATGCGGCCGCTGACCGATGTTCCGGCCGACGCGATCGATACCTGCGGCACCGGCGGCGACGAATTGTGCACGTTCAACATCTCGACCGCCGCGGCGTTGGTCGTCGCGGCCTGCTCCGTGCCGGTGGCCAAGCACGGCAATCGCGCGGTCTCATCGCAGTCCGGTTCGGCCGATGTCCTGGCCGCACTGGACTTCGAGATCGACCCCGGCCCCGAGGTCGTCTCCCGGGCGCTGACCGAGACCCGTTTTGCCTTCATGTTCGCGCCCCGTTTCCACCCCGCGATGAAACACGCGCTCGCGCCGAGGCGCGAAATCGGTGTGCGCACCGTCTTCAATATCCTCGGTCCCCTCTGCAACCCCGCCGGTGTCAAACGACAGATCGTCGGCGTTTACGACCGCGCCTGGATGACACCGCTGGCCGAGGTCCTCGGCGCCCTCGGTGCCGAACGTGCCATGGTGGTGGCTGGGGCCGACGGTGCCGATGAACTCCTGCCGACCGGAGTCAATCACGTGGCGGAATGGGACGGCACCGACGTCCGGACTTACACGATCTCCGCCGCCGATGCCGGCCTCACGGAATGCGCGCTCGATGATCTGAGCGGGGGAGAGGCTGCCGCGAACGCCGACGTCATTCGCCGCATCGCCGCCGGCGACACCGGCCCGAAGACCGACACCGTACTTCTCAACGCCGCCGCGGCGTTGCTGGTGGCCGGATGCGTGGAGTCGCTCGCCGCAGGAGTCGCCCGGGCACGCGAGGCGATCGCGACCGGCGATATGGCTGACCTGCTGAGCCGTGCGGTCGCGGCGACACGGATGCCAACCAGACCGGAAAACCGCGAGTGAGATCATTGTGAGCGCGACACCCTCATCATCATCACCGTCCCGCACTGGAGGATCACCGGGACA
>DATKYL010000517.1:0-6096 GCA_035528515.1 Acidobacteriota bacterium
GACCTGCCCGGGTTTCGGTCGAAGTAGTGGGTCTTCGACGGTGTCCCTTCGTAGTAAAAGAACAAACACTCCCCGAAGCGTCTGGAGCAGAACTCAACGAAGCGCTGCCAGTCTATCCTCCAGCCCCTGTTCGTCAGGGCATAGTGGTAGTTCGCGGCGTCGATGAGAACGATCGCTCTAATGGGGAGTGTCATGGATTGTCTCTCCTATCCCTACCAGCGCATCCGCATTTCACCGCCCACTATCATCCTCTTCCGGTGTGCTTGATGCCGTCGACTTCTTCGTTTTCTGGATCTTTCGATCCAACCTGCTCAGTTGCTCTTGGTGCAGCAGAGGCTGGATGAAGTAGAAGTCGAACAAGCCTTCGACCGCTGCCAGGCAGATTTCCGCCTCATCGGGTTCAACACGGACAATCTCCGCAGTTGTCTCCGACGTTATCGGGTGAGCACCAATGTTCCCCATCTCTCGCACTCGGTGCAGGTAATCCGCATAGAATGAGGGCAGAGTGCGGCTTTCCAACAGGGCCTCGATCTCATGATAGAGGCTCTTCTCCGTTATTCCCGCTCTGTTTCTGATGATATTCTGCAGGCATCTTCTACTCAACGCAGCGCTTGCCTGCGGCGAAACAGGCAATACGGCGGCCGCCTCGTCGTAGTCCTGCTTGAACTCGGGAGGGATTTCACCGGCGAAACGCGTTCGACTGGGCACTTGGGGAACAATGAATCTGCCGGATGCACCCGGACGCATGTACCATTGACCACCTCCGGGACGTTCGAACTGTCCTCTGTAGAGGGTGGTAATCAACTGACCGCAGGCACGGCAGTTTGTGACGTCGACCTGATATCCATATAATTCACGATCGTGATCCAACTCCTCGGACATAGCATCGGGCTTCTCGTCCGTGCCCAGTCTTTGCGTTCGCCAGTTTTCCGCGAAGAACTCAAGGCAATGAGGGCATTTCATTGGTTACCTTCCTACTTACGGATGCCTTCTGTATCTTTGACGCTATTCCATTGGCAACTGGCTATCGGCTTGATCGCGCACAGAATCACCGCAATCCGCAACGATGTCATGATCTAACACATTAACCCCGTCGGCGACATTCCGTGCTCCGATGACTTGGTGATTCGTCATTCCCTATTTCCGCTGTCTTTGGCAGACTGAGGCAGAGATCTGCCCGCGCTCCTGCCAGCCATGACTGCGACGAAAGATCAAGTAGCGAAATCCTGCACGGGACGCAAGCACCAAGTTTGTGGTCTCGGGGGTCGCCAGAAGGCCTCTGTCAGCGGCGTGTATACGGATCTCGGCACGGCAGGGATTGAAGGTTCTCTGGGCAAGCCCCACCCGTTCCAGCCCGGCGCCAACCTGCCGATACTATACCTGATGGGGGGGAGAGGGATAGCCGTCGTGGTGGAGACACTCCAGGAGGACCGGATCACCGGGTCGCGGACGCAACGGTGTGACCGTGTACCTGAAACGGTCTCCCCGGATCGGACCACCGATGCGGTTGAGAAGAAGCGTCTCTTCGATCATTACTGGGAGACACGCGATCTCAGTTCTGCCGATATGCGCACGCGCCTGCGCATCAGCCTCGTCGAGTCGCTTCTGGAACATCGTTTCGGACGGTTGCTGGACGTCGGTTGCGGACGCGGCGCGATCGCAGCGCACTTTGCCGAACGGGGATGGATGGTCACGGCCACCGATATTGCGCCGCTCGCCGTCGAGTGGACGCGGCGTCAGCACCGCGCGATCGCGGCGGTCTGCCTCGATCTGGAAACCGAACCGATCCCCGGTGAGTACGATGTCGCTCTCTGTCTCGAAGTCTTGCAGCAAGTGCGTAACCCCGTCGATGTCCTCCGGAAACTGGCGGCGTCCCTCACCGACGAGGGCGAATTGATCGTCAGTCTGCCGAATGAGTTCCATGTCGCGCGGCGGCTGGCGATTGGTGCGGGGCGGGTGAACTTTGGCGGCATCGACGATACCCACATCAAGCTGTACACGGTGGCGGAACACGCACGCCTGTTTGCGGCATGCGGTCTTGAGGATACGGCGCGGCGGGTGCAGTCGATTGTGCCGCCACGGTGGGCCGGAGGACGCTGGCATACGCTCGCCAACCGCGTGGCGCGTCTCTTCCCTGGCCTGTTTGCGCTCTCGGTGGTCTATAGACTGAAACCCGCTCCACGAAGCCGTCCGGAGACCCGCGGCTGACCACACCCGCACCTCTCGACCAGTCATGGCAGCCACCGTTACACGCGTCAATGAAGCCACCGGGACCTTCTCCGAACGCTTCCCCATCCTGTTCGATCCGACCGGCCGGATCGCCAAGGCCGAGAAGATCATCGCCGTACTGCGGGATTACTTCGGGGATGCCGCCGCCGACCTGACCGTGCTCGACATCGGCAGTTCGACCGGGATCATGACCCGTCGCTTCGCCGATGTGTTCGGTTGCGTGATCGGCATCGACACCGATCGGGTCGGGGTGGCGCACGGGGCCGAATGGGCGGGGGCGGACGGGGTCGAGCCGGCACATCTCCACTTTTGCGGCGGTGACGGGTGTCTGCTGCCGTTGGGTGACGCCACGGTTGACGCGGTCATCTGCAATCAGGTCTATGAACACGTGGACGATCACCGGGCGCTCGTCGATGAGATTCACCGTGTGCTGCGTCCCGGTGGCGTTTGCTACTTCGGGATTGGTACGCGTCATGTGCTGATTGAAGGCCACTACAAACTGCCGTTTCTATCCTGGTTGCCCCATACCGTGGCGGATATCTACATGAGACTGGCCGGGAAGAGGGCGCGCTACGATGTGACGCTGCTTTCCTATGGCAATTTGCGGCGATTGGTGCATCAGTTCGCTGTGGTCGACTACACGATCGAAGTGATCAAGCACGCGCGCCGTTACGCCGACGGCCCGCGGGGACCGATCCGCCGCTGGGTGGCGTGCTGGCCGACGTGGCTGCTGCGTGCGATTCTTCCACTGATCCCGGTCCACGTCTGGTTGTTGGTCAAGCCGGGGGCGGGCCAACCGGCCGTCGGCCGTGTGGTCGATCGGTATCAGCAGAACCCGTCATCGGCCGCGTTTCAACCGGCCGGGCAGGTTTCGAGAGGAGACGAGCGATGAGTGCATCCGGGACCGTTTCGATCATCATCTGGGTGACGGTGGTCGCCTTGGGACTGGCGGTCGGCAGCTTCACGAATGTGCTGATCTATCGCCTGCCGCGGCGCGAATCGTTGTGGCGGCCGCGCTCACGCTGCCCCGCCTGCGGCAATGCGCTACGCTGGTACCACAATATCCCGGTCGTGTCCTGGGTGATTCTACGGGGCCGTTGCGCGTTTTGCAGAGCGGCGATCAGTTGGGTTTATCCGCTCGTCGAGCTCCTCACCGCCGGGCTCTTTGCGGCGTTTTTCGCCCGCTACGGGATTTCCGTTGTCACGCTGGGCTTCTGGTATCTCTCGGTGACGCTGGTCGCCGTCTTCTTTATCGACCTCCGGCACCGTATTATCCCCAACACCCTAACCTATCCGGGTGTGGTGGTCGGCGTCGCCCTCGCGATGGTCTCGTCGCACTTGAGTTGGTCCCAGTCGCTCCTCGGGGCGGCAGCGGGACTCGGTATCTTCATCGGGATGGCGTACTTCGGGCGTCTGGTGTTCAGGAAGGACAGCATGGGGGGCGGCGATGTGAAGCTGGCCGCGGTTCTGGGGGCATTCCTCGGTGTCGGGAAGCTCTTGGTGATTCTGGTCCTGTCGGCTGCAATCGGCCTCGTGATCTCGCTGGTCGGTTTGTGGGCCTCACCGGAATTGCGCCGCGATCGGACCATCCCCTACGGGCCGTTTCTGGCCTTGGCGGCGGTCGTCGTCTGCTTCTTCGGTGAATCGCTGATCACATACTACGTCCGCCATTTTCTGCATTAGGCCGGAACGCGGCCGAAAGCACAGTGTATTCCGGGGGACAGCCGGAGCGACGCATCATGGCCGCCCACTGCGGACACGACCCGGCCCTGTACCGCCGATAACAGACGGAGGTCGGTGTCCCGACCCCGAACGGGTGAGACGATCACGCGGAACGGTTACTGTGCGACGCGGCGCCCGCGCTTGAGCTTGCTGTGGCAGCTCTTGCAGCGTTTGGGCGACTGATTGTACCCCTGTTCCGCGAAGTACTCCTGCGCCGATACCGGGAACACAAACTCCTCCCCGCAGTCGACACAGACTAAGACTTGATGCTTGGGTTGTTCGGTCCGCATGTTCCCCCCTACCGCAAGTATCCGCTCTTCGGATCCTCCGTGATCCTACGACCACTTATCATCGTGGCCGGGCGCCGCCACGCCGATACGGCAATGTGACTCCCCGGCGCGTCGCGGTGACGCTGTGCGCGCCGAATGCAGTAAGACCGTACGACTGCGAGTACTACGAACGCCGATCCCAACAAGCCTGCAAGCTGTTGCCCCCCTTCGCAGATGTGCGAAGTAAGGGACTCTAAGTGACACAATCGTTGCAGCCTGTCAAGACCAAAATTCGTGTGCCCGCGCACGCGTGCGCGTGGCAAGCGGCCCAACCTGACCTGATCGGGATGAATTAAAACCACTTTTGGCGACCGTCGGCGTGCCCTCAGGGCATGCCTGATAGAACCGTGATCTGATGTGACGCGTCGGGGCGACCCGGCGGAGGTACGCGCTGTTCTCAGTTGCGCCCGTAATCGATGCTGTAACGTTTCAACTTCTCAAAGAGCGTCGTGTAATCAATCTGCAGTATCTCAGCCGTCTTGCGCTTGTTCCCCCGGGTCTGCTTGAGGATCCGCAGGATGGCCGCTTTCTCAGCCGTCTTCTGCGCGTGGTACCCGATCTCCTTCAGACCGGCGCCTTCGCGCAGACGGACTTCCTGGTCGCTCGGAATGCGGATCGCCAGATGTTCCGGGTTGATGTAGCGTCCCTCACACAGGATGACGGCGCGTTCAATCGTGTTCTCCAGCTCGCGTACGTTCCCCGGCCAGGCGTAGCGATCCATCAGCTTCAGCGATTCCTGCGAGATCTTCTTGATCGGTTTCTTCATCTCATTGCAGTACTTGTCGGTGAAGTACTCGGTCAGTTTCGGGATGTCCTCACGCCGATCGCGCAACGGCGGAACCTGAATTGGAAATACCGACAGGCGGTAATACAGGTCCTCCCGGAAACGCTTCCGTGCGATCGCTTCCTTCAGCTCGATGTTGGTCGCCGCGATGACGCGCACGTCGACCGAGAGCTGCTTGTTGCCGCCCAGTCGCTCGAACGTCTTCTCCTGCAGGAACCGCAGAAGCTTGGCCTGGAGCGCCATGTCGAGGTCACCGACCTCGTCTAAGAAAACGGTGCCCCCGTCGGCGATCTCGAACTTGCCGAGTTTCAATTTGTGCGACGAGGTGTAGGCGCCCTGCTCCGAGCCGAACAACTCGTTCTCGAGCAGCTCGCGGGGAATGGCGGCACAATTGATCGTGATGTAGGGCTTCTCCCGGCGTCCGGAGAGGTGGTGGGCCCCGGCCGCGAAAAGCTCCTTGCCTGTGCCGCTCTCACCCAAGAACAGGATCGTCGTCTCCGAATCCGCCACCTTGCGGACAAGCTGCTCCACATCGAGCATCGCCTTTGAGGTGCCGATGATCCGGGTATATCCCATCTTGTCGGCCAACTCTTTGCGCAGTAACGAGTTCTCTGCCATGAGGCGGCGGTTCTCGAGCGCCCGGCTGATCAGGACGTTGAGATGATCGGGATCGAATGGTTTGGTCAGAAAGTCATAGGCCCCCTGCCGCATCGCTTCGACCGCCGTCTCGATTGTCCCATAGGCGCTCATCACGATCACGGCGGTCTCGGCGTCCTGGTCCTTGACCGCCGAGAGAACCTCAAGGCCGTCCATCTCCGGAAGCCTCAGGTCAGTGAGGACCAGATCGAACCGCGTCTCCTTGGTCTTTTCTATCGCCGACCGCCCGTTACGGGCCATCTCAACATCATGGCCCTGGGCGACGAGTGCGTCGGCCAGCATGCGGCGGAGAGAGTCTTTATCCTCAACGACTAGTATAGATGACATCCCGCACTCCCATGGGGGAGGGTTCATATCCACTTATCGGACGCTTTG
>DATKYL010000518.1:0-6401 GCA_035528515.1 Acidobacteriota bacterium
TGTTCCTGATCGCCACCGGCTCGCAGGCCAACATCGGCGGCGTCGTCTCAGCACCGATCGTCGCCGCAGTCTATCAACCGTCACTCGCACCGGTCGGCCTGCTCCTCGGAGTCTTCGGCAACATCATCGGCCTCTACGCCGGGTTGCTGTGTGCGACGTTGTTGCAGATGGTGGCGTGAGGCCAGCGGGTATCCTCATGATAGACACGCCTTCCAGCGCGAATTCGAACAACGAGCGACCGCCCAGCCACAATTTTGTCCTCTTTAACCCAGCCCGGGGCACCAGGTACTATGCCGTCGTTCCCCTGAATCAGGGTGGGTTCGGGTGGGTTTGGTCCGGGACCACTGCCGAAGGGCTCCCTATCGCAATAAAGATATTCAAACCTAGCGATGACTTCCGAAAGGACTTCCACTCCTGGTTCACCGAACAAGAGATTTGCCTGAGATGCCTCCAACATCAGTACATCGTGACCACCTACGACCAGTTCTATAGCCCGCCGCATGGATTCGTGATCGTTATGGAGGAGGCCTCGGGATCGCTGGCTGACGTTCTTCGGTTGGCTGGACCGCAAAGACCCTTCACCATTTGCCACGTTGGCTGTCACATCCTATTGGCCCTGCACTACATACATAATCTCGGTGTGGTCCACAGAGACGTGAGTCTGAACAATATTCTCCTGTTCCCGCCAAGCCTGTTCAAACTCGCAGACTTCGGAATCTCAAGACAAGGAGTAGGAATTGGGGAATACGCCCGGACCTTTATTGGGCGTAGATCGCATATCCCTCCCGAATTGCTTACCGCTGGATACACGACTCATCAGTCTGACATCTATCAGCTCGGTATCGTTCTACTTTCGCTGCTCACCGGCACAATGCCAATCCCCGACGATGCGTCGGTTGAGACTACGGCCCGAATGATCCGCGAAGGAGTCCCTCGCCAGACCGCCGAAGCCCTAATCCCTACGCACGGCAGACTCGCCCAAATCCTATCCATGATGCTCCGGCGACGTGCGCAGTGGAGGTATCAATCAGCGGAAGCGGTGTATACGGAAATGTACGCCTTGCTGGAGGAGCTTCTCCCAACCACCCAGTAGACCCTCGCAGCGTGCAGACATTCGCCGCGGACTCTGTGGCCGTCTTCCTAAAGCGATCGGCAAGATGGCGCCAGCGCACTCACTGTGCTGAGGGCTCAGAGACACGGCGCGGTACGGCTCTCTCAACCACCTCAGAGATCAGCGTCTTCGCCTGTGCGCCACCTGCACGACCAAGATATCCACTTGTCTGATGTTCAAAAATGCAACGGGTGGCCTGTAACAGCACAGCATCTCTCGTACCACCCTCTGATGCCGACGTAGCGAACGTCTCAAAGGACTCCAACGCGTTATGTCTGTGTTGATTTATCACGTAGTTGTGTCGATGGGCCGAGTAGTTCCTTGTCGCCCACACCGCCGCCGAAACGAGGAGCGATATGAGGAGCAGCTTAGCCGCAAACAGGTTCCAGTCCGCGACGATATCCGCCGACGGCGTTACCGGCCCTGGTCGAACAAACCACCACCACACGAAGCACATGCACAGGACCGCAAAGGCACCTGCAGCGAAGAGCCAAAACCTGGCCCATTTCCGGTTTTCTTCGGCTTCGCTCTTGAAAAGGCCGGCATGCTTCGACGCTCCCCCAACTCCTGCCGTCCTCTTCAGATCGTCGACAGCAACTGCACCCTCGGCTGCCTGCGACTTTAGGGCTTCGACGTACTCGGTCGCTGCCCTACGAAGACGCTCCATGTCATCGCGGTATACGTCAGCCATGTCTGAATCATCATAGCGACTTGGACGCAGGAATGTGAGCAACTGCATCAGCTCTGCGTATGTATTCTCGAACTGCGCACGCACCTGGTCAAGGTCTCTATTTCGGCGTTTGATCGGATCCTTTTCCGCTTCCTTATCCGGTGCTGAGAGTGAGAAGTGCCCGACCAAGCTGTATGCCGCTTCGATCCTACTGAGGGTCTTTGATAGCCTGGACAGTTCACTAGGAGGAAGTCCTGCCCAAGGCAAGGTCTCAAGTTCGGAGAGCAGGGCATGCCAAGATTCGAAATAGGGTCGTGCCGTTACGAAGCTCGCCTGCCCCAAGTCCGATCGGATCATCTTGTTGGGGGTCGCTGCAGTGATCTGGCCAATCTGTTTTCGAATCGCTTCGATCTGATTCTCCATGCCTTCAAACACAATGCGCACCATTTCGCACCGCCTTTTCTACATACCAGGTACGCGCTGATCCTATATCCACCAGCTCTGGGAATCAAGCAGAATCACGACTTGATGTCCGTGCCCGTATACGCCCCCGAAGGCTGCCCTTCAACGCCTCCATTACGCTTCAGCCTCACCCTCCTCCGGCCGCGCCGCATAGGGCGCTACTCCGCCCCGGCACACCACCGGAGAGCAAAGTACGAAAGCGCGCCAGCAACCACCAACATGTAATAGATCACAGGCTGCAGGCTCCACCACTCGGTATTCCTTTGCCCTTCTCTGCAATACGTGAGAAAACTCACGTCTTGCTCCCCGTGGTTGATCACATCTGCCAGATGGTGCGTAAGGGACACCCTTGTTCTTCGCCACCCATGGCTAATCTTATGAAGCCTGTGGTCCAGAACTGTGAACACAATCATCAGCGCAAACAGTGCCGATGAAATGACAAGTGCGCTTGCAGCTCCGGATGCCTTGAGACCGAGTCCAAATAGCCCCGCAAACATGATTAGCGCGAACGTGACGTATCGCTGCCTCATGCTATCGATGTGGTTTTCCTTACCGACAGCGTTGTTGATCAGCGTAGTCAGATAGTGGACTCGGCTGTCAACACTGGCGGAATCCGCATTCCCCGTTAGGACTATTTCCTTCATCGGTTGTCCCCCGTGCGTGGTCCGGTACGGTCTCGTTAGCCTCGATCACAACAACTCCAGTTCTTGAATACACACCAATCTCCGCAACGTCTCTTGGACTGTCAACCGGAATCCCGCGGGATGCCCCTGCCGACGCCGCCTCTCCTGCGAGCTCGCCGCTCACCCTCGCGCCTGTCGGCGGGAGACCTCACCCAAAGATCGAAGATACCCCTCCATCCGAGCGGGGGGTGAGGAGAACGAATCAGCGAGAGGGTTACACTACCGCCCCCCCAGCACCTCTAACGCCAACAGCACTTCCGCATTCGGATCAAACCCGTACGACCGCAGCTTGTCGTAGGTCAGCACGACGTCGGGAATCAGGCATCGACCCTTCTCGGGATCGTCCGGATACGTCACGACCTGTTTATACGAGACGAATCCCTGTATTCCGGTCTCATTCAACTTGTACATGAGCACATCGCCGAAGTTGTTCCCCGGCTGACCCGGAGGCGTGCCCACCACCGTCGCCCCCTGGTCATTCAGCGCGGTGAGCACATTGAACCCCGAACTGAATGTCAACGGCGTACACACGACAACGATTCTCCGCGGTTTGTACGCCGGCTGATGACGGCTCCCGGTCTGGTAGAACTCCCAGAATGTCGGCATCTTCGCGAACGTCTCTTCGAACTCGCTCAGGCGTGTCGCACGATCCCTCTCCTCGTCGGCAACACCCCGCTGCTCACCGAAATCATAATCACCCACCACCAGTGACAACTCACCGTCTTCCTCATGTTTCGTCAGGCTGTCGTTGCTGTAGGTTGCGAAGTACAGATCCGACAGCCGCGGCACGCTGTACGAGCGCCGCATCGACATCAACCCCTCGGTCCCGAACAGGGTGTAAATCAGCATCTCCCGTAACAGTGAATTACCGCCGGTATTGTCGCGCAGATCGACAATCAGATTCGGCGTCCCCGCCGCGCTCATCGCCTCGATCATCGCCGCCAGTGTTTCGGTGGCCGACGGGATCGCCGTTAGCAATACCGCGGAATCGGCTGGCGGATCGGAATCGTGGAAATGCCTATAGGCTTCGTGTGCGTAGGCGATCGCCTCGGTCATCCCGTCGGCGAACATCGACTCGAACGCCTCCCGATAACGCATCAGGCTGCGGATCACCAGAACCCCGGTCTGCTTGTTCGCGTCAACGAACTCAAAGGCGACATCCGAACTCGCGGTCGACGGAATCTCCTGGCGCGTTGTCGGTGTGATCGGCTCCGACGATTCCGCGTAGGGACAGGGGAAAGTCGCCGTGACAACCTTCCCGTCGGGCAGGACGAATGCACTCTCGATCGACGCCCGGTCGGTCCATTCGGGGATCAAGTCGATCAGGCCCTGTTTCGATATCAAGCTGCGAGTCAGAAAGGCCAGCCGGCCGTAGTTGTTCTCCGCGCCGCGCAGACCACCCTGCCGTTTCACGAGTTCGCCGAACGAGATACCCGCCACCGACTGGAGACGTGCGCCGAGGAGATGTTCATGCTGCCGGTCGGGCACTGCCCCTACGATGAAATCGGTTTCGATAATCCGGAATCCCAACGGCAACCCCGGCCCGGCCTCGTGACCGGCACCTTCCATCCGAATGCCGGTGTGACTGTCGCCGATCGCGGCCACGCATGGGAGCAGGAGATGGTAGAATTCGGCCTGGGTCATCCCGGACGCCGGTATCGCCCTCAGCACCTCCTGGAATCGCTGGTGAAACGCGATCCGGCCGCCGCCGTTGATGTACGGATCGGGGTGGGTCAACTCGATCGTCTCCAGCAGTTGCCGGGCGTCGCGGATCAGTTGATCGCGGCTGTACGTTTCCGATGTCTGGCCGAAGGCGTTTCCGATGAGGACCCCGGCGGTGAGAAGAACGGCCGCCATACAGACAGTTCTGCGCATGTTCATGAATTCACCTCTCGTGGTTGGCCTGCGAGCACGAGCCGCCGTCCCTGACGAGACAACGGGATACACGACCGCCCCCGGGCCGGATAACCCCCATCCCTTACGCGTCCTCCCGGCCCTGAGTTGCGGGATTTCATGATGCCCCGGGAGGCCCGATCGCCTTCCACGGCGGGGCAAACAGGCCCCGGCAGTCGGCTCGGATCCGGCGCGCGGACGCTTCGGGACAGAGGGCCCGCAACCGGTGGGGGTAATTACGCGTACAATCCCTCGAGCGAGACCTCACGCGTTCACATGAGGATGGTGGACCTGAAAACGCAGTCTGACATACTGAAGAGGGAATCATGAGCAAACGCCTTCCATGGCTCATCGCCGCCGCCTGCATGCTGGGAATGATGATACTCGGCCGGACCGTGCCGGCGGCCGAACCCGCCGACAAGGACAAAGCGGCCATCGGCGAATACCGGACACTCCACTCCGACATTCTCAATGAAGACCGTACCGTCACGGTGCGCTTCCCCACCGACTACGAGGACTCCGACGAGCGCTACCCGGTGCTCTATGTTCTCGGCGGCCTGTCTGACGCGCGTCTCATGTGGGCCGCGTCGGCGATGGAGGACCTCGACCAGCGCGGCAAGGCACCGATGATGCTGATCGTGGTGGTCGATTTTGTCAGCGGGGCCCGCGATTCGCGCCCGATTCCGATCGCGGACCGTCCCAATACGGGCAAAGCCGACGATTTCCTGCGCTTCCTCACTGAGGAGCTGAGGCCTTTCATCGACGCCAATTACCGGACCGCCGGCTACAACGTCCTGGCCGGCTTCTCGAACACCGGTCTTTTCTCCTCATACGTCTGCTTGAGGCACACCGACGCATTCGACACCTATATCGCCGCCAGCCCGATGATCAGCTCGTGCGCCGACTACATGACGCAGTTGATGCACGATGTCTTCGCCTCCGGCCGGACACTCGACACGCGTCTGTACATGAACTACGGCTCGAACGACTACAATGAAATCATCGAGATGATGCCACAGGTGGTCACGCTCTTCGAAAAGGATGCCCCCTCCGACCTCAAGTGGACGATGGAACTCATCGAGGACGGCGGCCACGTCCCGTACATGACCATGTACAACGGCCTCGGCTTCCTCTTTTTCGACTGGTTCTATCCGAAGGATCAGCTTCAGGCCGGCGGCCTGCCGGCCCTGCGGACGTTCTACTCAGATTTGTCCGCGCGGTACGGCTTCACCGTCAAGGTGCCCAACGGCCACCTCGACGATCTCGGATTCGCGTACATGCAGGCGGGAGAACACGAGAAGGCGATCGAGGTCTTTACTTACTTCATCGAGCAATACCCGAAATCGGCGATGGCGCAGTTCCTGCTCGGCGAAACACACCGTCGCAAGGGAGATACCGAACTCGCCCGCGCCTGCTTCGAAAAGGCCCTCGAGATAAACCCCACCCTCGACGCCGCCAGGCGACGACTCCAAATGCTCGATGAAGAGGGGTAGTGCGGGACTCGATGTTGTAGAGCCTATCTCCTGGTCGGCGTCGCTGCCGCGGCCCCTCACCCTCCCCGACCTCCGGTCGGGGAGACCTC
>DATKYL010000519.1:0-2407 GCA_035528515.1 Acidobacteriota bacterium
GACCGACGGCGGGTTGGAGTGGGTCACCGACTACAAGACCAAGGTCCTGAGCGACCGGGTGGCGTGGACGTCCAAGCTGACGGTCTACCAGCCGTTGTTCTACTCGGACCAAGGCCTCTTCGACGACCTGACGGCCAATCAGATCAGCACCAATAAGCTCGATCCCGATATCGCCGACTACACGATGACCGCCGATATCGACTGGGAGAACATCTTCACGACCCAGATCACCAAGCTGCTTTCGGTCAATCTGTACCTGCGGTTCATCTATGACAAGTACGACAACAGTGTCCCGGTGGTTCTGGACGGTGAGACGCTGACCAACGCCGGGGGCGTGCGCGCCGCCGTTCGCAAGGGGCTGCAGATCAAAGAGACGCTGGCCCTGGGGATCACCTATCGTTTTCTTTAGTAGCGGGATGAGCGAGACTGGCAGAGTCCGGGGGCTGAATATGGAGCAGACCGCACAATCTGACGTGGGACGCATTCGCAGTATTCTGTTGAAGCACCCGGACTCTGCCTTTGTTTCGCAGGAGGCCATCGACGCGCAGTGGGAGTCTTTGGGTTACACGGCCGCTCCCGATTTCGCCCGGGCCCGGGGAGAGTACGAGCGTGTTCTTGAGGCGGTCAGCGAGGGGGTCGATGAGATTACCTTCCTGCCGCGCGACGGCCGTACCGGGCTCGACTCAGTCTATATCCGCGACGCCCTCGTCACGACCGACAAGGGCGTGATTGTCTGCCGGATGGGCAAGTCATCCCGCGCCGGGGAGGCGGAGGCGACCGTGGATGCATTGCGCGACCTTGGCATCTCCGTTCTCGGTCGCATCGGCGGGGACGGCTATCTCGAGGGGGGCGATCTGATCTGGCTCGACCGGTGCACGATCGCCGTCGGGCGTGGCTACCGCACCAACGACGAGGGGATCGCGCAGTTGCGGGAGTTGACCAAGGGCCTCGTCGATGAGATCATCACGGTCCCTCTCCCCCACTGGCGCGGCCCCGGCGACGTCATGCACCTGATGTCGCTGATCAGTCCGATCGACTGCGATCTGGCGGTGGTTTATTCCCCCCTCCTGCCGGTGCCGTTCCGAGAGGAACTGATCGTGCGCGGAATCACCCTCATTGAGGTGCCCGACCAAGAATTCGCAACGATGGGTACCAATATCCTCGCGGTGGCGCCGCGGCAGTGTGTGATGCTGGCGGGGAATCCCGTTACCCGGAGCCTGCTCGAAGAGAACGGGGTGACGGTCACAGACTGCGCCGGCGGCGAGATCTCACTTAAAGGCGCCGGGGGGCCGACCTGTCTGACGCGGCCGTTGCTCCGGGACGTTTGATCCTATCCCCAATCCGGACTACCTCTGCAGATCTGTGTCGCCCCTCCGGGGCTTGGCTTCTTGTCCAGGGGCCACCGCTTCTCCAAACCGCTTGACAAGACCTGCCAAAGGGCTAAAATGAGTAAAGAGGGGATATCTACCGCCCGGTGAGTAAACATGCGGTTTTGCCTGTCGCAGGAGGCTGTCATGACGTTCAAGAGGTCCATACTGTTCGCGGTCGCCGCGATTATCTGCCTGAGCGGCGCAGCGTCGGCCCAAATCGATCCGTTCGTGCGACTCGATTTCGGTGTCAATCCCGACTGCCCGTATGACTGCGATCCGGTCTTCCTGGTCGTTACGGGTGAACTGTCCAGCAGTTCCTGGCTACCGCCGGACGTGCTCGGTTGGACACGTGACGGGGACCAGATCGCGGTCGAAATGCGGGTCATGTACGATCCCGATGCATCGCTCCCGGTCACGGTGCCGTTTGACATTGAGGTTCCGATCGGCACGCTGCCGGAGGGCGCTTATGAGGTGACGTGGACCATCTGGGTGGACAATCCTATTGCGACGATGCCGTCGATTCCGATCGTCGTCGGTGATCAGCACTTCCGCGTGGCGCCGCCCGGCGATCAGAATTGCGACGGGGTGATCAATATCGTCGACGTCGTGTGGATTATCAGACCGGTCTTCCGCAGTGTGATCCCGCCAGACCCCGTGGCCATGCGCCGGGCGGACGTTGACTGCAATGGCATAATCAATGTTCTCGACGTCGTCCAGCTGATCTATTACGTCTTCCGTAACGGCGCAATCTGCGATCCGTGCGACATGATCGAACCGGTTCCCTACGTTGAGATCACCAATCTCCCGCTCGACGAATTGCGGGGGGACGGGGCGGTTCTTGAGGACGTGTCGGTCCTGGGGGATACGATTACGATAGTCCTATCGCACAGCGGCGGGTGTCTGACGCACGGTTACCATCTCTTTGCCCCCCTCACCTTCAGCGAGTCCGACCCGCCCGGGACATGGGTTTACCCGCAGCATCTCGATCCGGGCGACCTCTGCGACGCGTGGGTTACAGAGACGCTTCGGTACAATCT
>DATKYL010000520.1:0-6502 GCA_035528515.1 Acidobacteriota bacterium
ACAGCATCCGTCCCGGCCCGAAAACCTCGAGGGCCCGTGCGAAGGCGTGGCGCAGATCCTTAAACTCCGACTGATCGTCGATCCAGGTGTTCGACGACGACGTGTCCATGTAAACATTGGGGCATTGGAGCGCGAGGCGCAGGAGTTGGGGGAGTGTGCCCGCGCCGAAGCGCGGCACGATGAAATTCACGGTCGGGAAATCGTTGGCCGCCTGATGCAGGTCGCCGGGATCGGCATAGTGCCAGTCCTTCATCGGGTTGATGCCCCACCAGCGGCTGGTCGCAGTTTTCAGATGCCCGAAGTGCACATAGACGACCAGCCGGTAGCGTCGCGCCAACCGGTAGATCGGGTAGATGCTCGGCGAGCTGGCGGAAAAACGATGCAGCGACGGGTAGAGGGCGATGCCGCGGAAGCCCCAGTCGCGGACGGCGTGTTCGACCAGTTCTTCGGCCACCGCCAGATACGGATTGACCATCATTACCCCGATAAAGCGGTCGGGGTAGATGCGCATCGCCTCCCTGATCGAGTGCTCGTCGCCGGGGATTCCCGAGATCGCCACGGTGCGGGAGACACCCTTGCGGTCCATCTCGATGACCCACTCGTCGGCGAGACGCACCGGGTCCTTGGGGGGGACATCGAAGCCGCGCCGCCGCGCCCGTTCGCAGATAAACTTGTCGACGTCGTCGTAAGACTTGCGAAGCTGCGTCAGAAGCCGGAAGTAGTTATACGACAGGAAATGTGTATGGACGTCAAGGAGTTCCATTGAAGTCAGCCTGCCCAACTCGGAGCGAACAACCTTATGAATGAATCCGAAGCCTGACGGCGGCGCAAGCCAAAACTCAAAACCTGGCCGCGGACAGCCGTCTTTTACTCACGGCTCCTGTATGTAACTTGTCGGATGAATTGCCTGCCGTCCCAGCAGTAAAGTGAAGTGCTCGGGCCGGACTCGGCGTCGTAATCGATGATCGTGATATCACGACGAGAGCCGAAGACGCGGTACGCGTCGTCAATCGAGGTACGGAAGACCCAGGCCCCATTGATATTGTCGGGGAGCCCGGCGATCCGCAGTGTGGACTGCGGATCGGCAGAGCCGGCGGTCTCGTCGAGGGCCGCCACGATCTTACGGGACAGGATGGCGGCCGCCTCCCAGTCGCGCAGGCGTTCGCGCAGCCAGACCGTGTGCAAGAGGACGACGATGACGACCAGCAGCGGCGCGATCATCCGTCCCCGCCGGCCGAAAACGTCGGCAAAGACGCCGTGCCACCCGGCCACGATCGCGCCGAGGGCGCCCGCGCCCCCGACCGAGCCCAGATACAAGAGCCGCTCGCCGGTTCCCGGCAGAAGGAAGCCCGGAAAACCGGCCACGAAGACCCAGAGGCCGAGTCGCCGCGCGGCCGCATTCCCTGCCAGAAACAGGACGAGCCAGAAGATGGCAGCGGCGATGAGTGCGATGATGACGCCCAGGTGCGCCAGAAGATACGTGGAGACGCCGTTGATCGTTCCGGTCCGCGACCACTGATTCCAGACATCGAGCAGGGCGCGAAAATCGAGCGGGAAGAGGTTGGCTACCGCCGCAAAGCCGGCGTTCTTGACCACGTTCGGGCCCAGTTGAATGCGATAAATGTTCTCAGCCGAGAGTGCGGTCGCGGTCGTGGCCAGATGGCTCGCGGCAAAAACGAGCACCATCGCCCAATACGGCCAGTGGCCGCGAATACGGCGGCCGAGATCGCGCATCGTGGCCGCGGACAGCAGACGTGGCCCGCGGGCCGGGCTCTCGAGTTCGATCGGGCGGTCGGGGATGAGCAGGAGCAGGCAGGGAAGCATGACGGCGGCTTCGTGTGTGAGAATCGCACCCGCTCCGAGGATGAGGCCGATAAAGCGGCCCGCGCCCCAGCGGCGGCTCCGCGGCGCCGTCTCTGCCAGGATCGCACCCAGAAGCAAAGCGGCCATCAGAACCGCCGAGCGGCCTGAGATCCAGACGACGGGCTCGGCATGAATGAAGTGAACCGCGAAGATCGCTGCGGCCACGAGGGCCGCACCGGTTGATCGTACGATCCGTCGCACAAGAAACGCGGTCAGCCAGACGACAGCGAGATGCAGCATCAGGCTGACCAGGTGCCAGCCGAAAGGATCGGTTCCGGCCATATGATACAGCGGCCAGCCGGTTAACCCGATCAGAGGGCGTGCCACGCCCGGCCAGTAGGCGACCGCGCCGGCGAACCAGACCTCGGCCGAGAACGCGCCGTCGTGCGACACCCAGACCGCGAGGAAATCGAAGTCATCTGAGGTAAAGAAATCGTTGAGTCGTGGTCCGTAGAGCAGCAGTGCCAGGCAGGAGATCAGGAGAAGCCCGACCAGGAACCGTCCATTGGCGGATCGGGATGGGGTTGGCGGAATCTGGTTGTGGGCAGAATAAGACATGACATAATGTATATTATCCGACGTGATGCTTCATGCTGACCCGTCCCAACAGGCGTCTTCCCTGCCTCTTGTGGAAGCCGTTCGGCAGGTATCGCAGTTGGGTGTTTCAGACAGCGTGAGGGACGGCGCCCATAGTCTTGCGCATCCGCTGGCGCGTCCGCCGGAGATTTTCGAGTAGAGCATTAAGTCTGGGTCCCTAAGTAGTATTCACTCAATGAATTCCAAGTCAGTCCTTCGGAGGCGCTGGATCATCGAGAATCGGATTGAGTTTTGCTCCACCCCGGTGGAGTACCTGACCACGCGTGAAGATGCGTTGAAGCGGTGGCAGGCAGCAAGGAATTATCCTTCCTCTCCGGTGGTGGTTCCGGCCGATGGCGGGGGCGGTTTCAAGACCGTCCCCGCTTGACTTTATGGGACTCTCCGCTGTTTCTCCTGCCGGTAAATGGATAGAGAAAAGGGACGCGCAGAGCGCGTCCCTCGGGCAGATCACAGGTGCCGGCGGTCGTTGGTGTTACCGTTAGTGGACAACGTAGCCGGGATAGCCCTCATCTGCGCGCACACGCCCGGTCGAGGCGAGGATATCGATGGTGTAGTAGAACATGTAGTCCTCGGTGCTGATACAGACCTGGCCCGAGTTGGTGGCGGAGCCGTCGGCCTGGAAAATCACGGTGCCGGCGAAGGTATCGTAGCAGATCGAAACGCCGTGATCGAGTTCACTATGAGTCAGGATCGAATCGCCGGCGGAGAATGACTGCAAGGCCGGGTTGTCCACGTCCGCGAAGAGCGTGAACTCGTTGGTGGCGTAGTCGAAGTTGACGCCGTGAGGAACCCGGGTACTGATCGCCAGGGAGCGTGCCTCGCGTAGCGACGAAAGCATGGCCCGCACCTCGCTTTTCGCCCGGATACGAGGCAAGACCTCAAGCCACGTGGGCGCTGCCATCGCCGCGACAATACCGATGATGACGCTGACAATGACCATTTCGACCAGGGTAACTCCTCTTTGGTCTCGTATGCGACACATGTAAGCCGACTCCTTCCGTCAGACGGTTGCCGAGTGATGGTTGAGCAAGCGACTTGCCATCCACTTCCGGAGAAAGCGCTCTCCCCGGTGGCCGCGTAATGTGTGGTATGCCAACGGCTTAGTTTGGTCCGGGTGGGGCGGCCGGTACGCGTGACGGCCCGGACTCGGGCTCGATGACCGATGTCGGCGGCACAGTGTGGGGTTTCCCCCATACCGTCGGAGCAGGTGGATCGGTTCTCCGCCCGGGAGGCGCACGAGAGATGACATGCAACTGGACTTCCGCTCGCGCAGGTGTAACTTCAGTGCCATCAGCCCTTTGATTATCCCGAGGGGCGTTCGAGGGATGAAACAACCGTACTTCTTGGCGCGTAAGAAGATACCTGACGGAGCGGCCCGGGCCGCCCGGTGGTGGAGTCTGAGGGAGCTAAGGTGTCAGTCTGGTGTGTGATCCGCCTCTCCCCTGCAGCGTGAATCGAACAGATCCGGAGGTGATCATCCGTAATCGTCGTGTTCTTGCCGACCGGCGACCGATGTCATGGTGCATCGTGGCCGTTCTGGCGCTGGTGGCGCCGCTCGCGTTCGTTTGTCTCACGGGTAACGCACGTGTCTGGGCCCAGACTGCGGATGATGTCCCGCGCAAGGAGATGACCGCGACGCGCGTCAACGGGATGCCGCCGAAGCTGGACGGACGGCTCGACGAGGCGGTCTGGCAGACTGCGGTGATGGTCTCCGATTTCGTTCAGAAAGAACCCGATTACGGTTCGATTCCCGAGGATCGGACCGAGGTCGGATTCCTCTACGACGATCATTTCCTCTATGTCGGGGCGCGCATGCATTGCCGCGAACCGGAGAAGATGCGCTTGGAGCTGAATCGCCGCGACAGCCCGGGCGGGTCGGAGCAAATCATCATATCGCTGGACACCTACTGTGACCGGCGCACCTGCTTTGAGTTCGGTGTTTCGGCGGCGGGGGTGCGGGACGACCGTTATCACGCCACCGACGACGAAGGCAACCGTGACCGCACCTACAACCCCGTGTGGGAGGGTCAGGCGGACGTCAACGACTCGGGCTGGACGGCCGAGATGCGCATCCCGTTTTCGCAACTGCGATTCAACAAGACCGACCGGCAGGTCTGGGGGGTCAATGTCAACCGCTGGATTCCGGCGCGCAACGAAGACAACTTCCTGGTCGCTGTTCCCCGGGATGAAACCGGGTGGTCGTCGCGGTTCTGGAATCTGGTCGGGATTGCGGGGATTGCCCCGTCGCGGCGCATCGAGTTGACACCGTATGCGGCCTCCGACGGGCGGTTCATCTCCGACCCCGATCCCGGCGATCCGTTCGACGACGGCAGCGAGTTCGACGGCCGGGTCGGGACCGATCTGAAGATGGGTCTGGGACCGAACCTGACGCTCGATGCAACGATCAATCCGGATTTCGGCCAGGTCGAGGCCGACCCGGCCGATGTCAACCTGACCGCGTACGAGACGTATTTCTCCGAGAAGCGTCCGTTCTTCATCGAGAGGAGTCAGCTCTTCGAGTCGATCGGCCCGCAGTTTTTCTACTCGCGTCGGATCGGTGCGCCGCCGCACGGTAACGCGGAGGGCGATTTCATCGACATGCCGTCGAACACTACGATACTGGGGGCGGGCAAACTGACCGGGAGATTCCAGACCGGGACATCGGTGGGGGTGCTGGGGGCCGTGACCTCGCGCGAAACGGCGCAGATATTCGACACCGAGGATGAAGCGAATCAGAATGCGATCGTCGAACCGGTGGCGGGATACGGTCTGGTGCGGGTGCAGCAGGAGGTCGCCGGTGAGGGATCGACCGTCGGCGTGATTCTGACCGGGATGGAGCGGGACATCGACGGGGGCGATCCCCTGGCGGAGACGCTGCGCCGACGCGCAGTGGCCGGCGGCGCGGAGTGGAAGCTGCGGTTTAGCGAGGGGATGTACCAAGTCTTCGGCAATCTCGGTTTCAGCCACGTGACCGGCGATGCCGCCGCTATTCTGGCAACACAGAAATCGAGCGCGCGTTACTATCAGCGTCCCGATGCCGATTATGTCTCCATCGATTCCGCGCGGACGTCGCTTTCGGGATATGCCGCGATGCTCGGATTCGAGAAGCGTTCCGGCAGGCACTGGCTCTGGGAGCTGGGAGGTGCGACCGTGTCGCCGGGATTCGAGGTGAACGATCTCGGCCGGCTGAGTACAGTGGATGACATCGATACCTGGGGGAACATCCGTTACCGCGAAACCCAGCCGGGCTCGGTATTCCGTAGTTACAGTATTCAGCTGTTTGGTGACAACGCCTGGAATTACGGTGGCGTCCGTCAGTCGTCAGACCTCGGATTGTACGTCGATGCGACACTGCTCAGTTACTATTCGTTCTGGACCGAAGTCGGGCAGCAGTTCCCATCTCTGGGCGACAGCCGGACCCGCGGCGGACCGCTGATGGGTATTCCGCGCGCGTGGTGGTTCAGCACCGGGATCAGCAACAACCACGCGGCGAAGACCAACTATTCGGCGAGTGTCTTCACCCTCATTGACGAGGATGACGGCTGGGAGTACTCGTTCAGCGGGCAATTCTCCACGCGAGCGGGACGGCGCTGGTCGTTCTCGGTGGCACCACGCTATTACCGCGGTCTGCGTACGCGGCAGTACGTCGACCAGCTCGGCGGCGGTCCCGCGGCGACCTACGGCGGCCGCTATGTCTTTGCCTCAATCGACCAGAGTCAATTGTCGGCCCAGTTCCGTCTGAGCTACTTCTTCACTCCCGATCTGAGCCTCGAGGTTTACGCCGAGCCGTTCGCGGCCAGCGGTCGCTACTACGATTTCGGCGAACTCACCGAAGCGCGCGGACGTGATCTGAGAGTCTATGGCGAGACACCCGGCACGTCGATTTCGGGACCGGACGATGACGGCACGTACGTGATCTACGATGACGACGACCGGTTTGAGATTACGCAATCGGATTTCGGGTATCACTCTTTCCGCAGCAGCACGGTCCTGCGCTGGGAATTCCGGCGCGGCAGCACGCTCTACTTAGTGTGGCAGCAGA
>DATKYL010000521.1:0-2923 GCA_035528515.1 Acidobacteriota bacterium
AACGCTGAGACAGCGGCGATCGAGTCGCGCGAGTGGATGTTCCTGATGTACGGCGATCATCCCTGCACGACCCCGTACCGCCGGACGGAAGCATCGGTCAAATCGATCACCCGCGACGATCTGGTGGTATTCCACCAGAAGTACTTCTTCCCGAAGAACTTCATCGTGGCGGTGTCCGGTGACTTCCAGACCGCCGACGTCGTGGCCAAGCTCAACAGTCTGTTCGCGGGGTGGCCGGACCAGAACTTGCAGTTGCCGGCCGTTTCCGATCAGATCCCGGAACCGACACCCGGGGTGTACATGATCAAGAAAGAAGATGTCAACCAGTCACGGATTCGGATCGGGCACATCGGCGTCAAACGCGACATTCCCGACGAGTATGCGCTGGATGTGATGAACGATATCCTCGGCGGGGGTGGGTTCACCTCGCGAATCGTGCGCAGAGTCCGTTCCGACGAGGGCCTGGCGTACAACGTCGGCAGCCGGTTCGATCAGCCGGTGCTGTATCCGGGCACGTTCCGGGCGTGGTTCCAGACCAAGCATGAGACCGGCGCGTTCGGCACGGGTCTGATGGTCACGGAGATGAAGCGGATCCGCGAAGAGAAATGCGAGGCGGAGATCGTCGAGAACGCGAAGGCCAACTTCGTCGGCAACGTGGTCAACCCGTTCAGCAGCCGCAACCGGATCGTCAACACCTTCGCCTCCGACCAGTACACGAACCGTCCCGACACGTACTGGCAGGAATACACCGCGAAGATGGAGGCGGTGACGCCCGACGATGTCCTCGCGGCGGCGCAGAAGTACCTGCATCCGGACAAGCTGGTGTACCTGGTGGTCGGCGACCCGGAGGCGGTGCAGGCGGGATCGGACAAGCACGACGAGCGTTTCGCGGATTTCGGCACGATTACGATTCTCCCGCTACGTGATCCGATGACGCTTGAAGCACCGAAGTAGAATTCTACTGGCACCATGTCCGAGGCCGGCGTACGTTTGCGTGCGCCGGCCTTGGTGTGGGTGGGCGATAGAGGGCCGTCACCAGGTACCGACTCGAGATGTACCACAGGAACAAGAGATGACCACCATCCGACCATCAAAGATCGAGTACTACCTCAACATCGCCGAGGAAGTCGCGCGACGCGGGACCTGTCTGCGGCGCAACTTCGGCGCGGTCATCGTCCATAACGACCAGATCGTCAGCACGGGGTACACCGGCGCGCCGCGGCAGACAGCCAATTGCCTCGATATCGGCCATTGTCAGCGGCAGGCAATGAATGTCCCGTCCGGCGAGCGCTACGAGCTGTGCCGTTCGGTACACGCGGAGATGAACGCGATCATCCACGCCCGGCGGAGCGAGATGCTCGGGGGGACGTTGTATCTGGTCGGGCTGTCACAGGAGGGCGGCGGTTACGTCGAGGCGACCGAACCGTGCAAGTTGTGCAAACGCGTGATTATCAACGCCGGTCTTGAGCGGGTCATTGTCCGACGGGGGAAAGAGCGGAGCGAAGAGATACTTGTCGCGCGCTGGGTGACGGCCGGAGGAGAAGAAATATAGCGCCGGCGTGTCAGGCCCGGTGCGTCAGGAACTGATCCGTATCACCCCGTCGGGGCTCTGCTGACTGTTTTCCCGCTCTATCCCACGCTCACGCCGGTCAACCATCAAGCGTCGTCGCCAACTCCCGTACTGCCGGCTCGACCGACTCGCGCGTCACGGTCTGACCCGTGACGAGGCGGGCAAACTTGACCCGAATCGTACTGAGCACCAGGAACGCCGACGGAAGGATGATCAGCAGGATGAACGTTCCAAACAGGAGGCCGTAGGCGACGGACGCGGCCATCGGCACCAGGAACTGCGCCTGCCGGCTGGTCTCGAGGATCAGCGGTGCCATTCCGAGCGCGGTCGTCAGGGTGGTCAGCAGAATCGGACGCAGACGCGCGATGCCGGAATTGAAGACCGCCTCCTCGACCTTCTGGCCCTGCCGGAGAAAGCGGTTGATCTGATCGACGAAGACGATGCTGTCGTTGATGATAATCCCGGACAGGGCCATAATGCCGATCGCCGACAGGATACTGACTTGCAGTCCCTGGATACCGTGTCCCCAGATAGCTCCCAGGACGCCGATGGGGATCAGCGAGAAGATGACCCCGGCCTGGGCATATGACCGGAAGACCAGGACGACGAGGATGAACATGCCGACGAGGGCGACCGAAAACGCCACCTGCATCGAGCCCATCATCTTTTGTTCTTCACGCGACTGTCCCTCGAAGTGTGCCGTCACACTCTGCACCTGACTCAGCACCCGCGGCAGAACGTCGACTTCGATTGCGTCCAGGATCGGCGGCAGGTCTTCCTTCACATCAACCTGATTCGCCTCAACGCGGATCTCGCGTTTGCGGCTCAGGTGGTTGACCTGAGTAATGCCGCGCTTGATCGTGTAGGCGGCCAGTTCAGCGAACGGATACTCCGCCCCGCCGGGTGTGCGGATGCGCATCTGGTCGAGCATTCCGAGGGCGGCGCGGTCCTCGGGGCGGTATCGTACCCAGACGCGGATCTCATCGCGGCCGCGCTGAATCCTTTGAATCTCCTGGCCGAAGAATCCCTGACGCACCTGACCGGCGACGTCCTGGAGCGTCAGTCCCAGAGCGTGGGCGGCGGGCTTCAGAGTGATGTCGATCTCGCGGCGGCCCTTACGGTTGGTGTCGGTGACGTCCTGCAACGAGGTGAAGTTCTCCAACTCCGCCTTGAGCAGTGCACTGGCTGTTTCCAACTGCTCGACATCGTTGCCCAGAAGCGAGATCGAAACCGCTTTACCGAAGTGGCCGCTTTCACCGAAGGTGATGTTTTGTGCCTCGGGGACCGGTCCGACGGCGGTACGGATCCGGTTGGCGACGAGGTAGCTTTCCATGTCCCGCATTTCACCTTCAA
>DATKYL010000522.1:0-6320 GCA_035528515.1 Acidobacteriota bacterium
AGAGGATCGGTCTCTTCCTCCGGCTCGAATGCGAACCCTCCCAGGAACCGTTCGAGCGAGCTTTCAGGGGAAATCGCGCGGATTGTCCGGTTGCGGAGAATGTCGGTGGCTGCATCGGCGGCGCGGAACACGGGGCTTCCCCGGGCCGCCCGGATCGCGCAAGCACCCCCGGCACCGGCCAGCTCGACCCCGTCCGGGGTACGCCAGTAGACCCGGGGCAATCGTGTCTGCGCCGACAGCCAGCCCAAAGGATCACCCGCCGGTGCCGGACCGGTGCCGGTCAGAAAAACCGCCCGGCCTTCCCGGTCGCTCTGTGTCACGGCCGCATCGATCAACTCCGCGGCTGGTTCGGGGATGGTCACCGGCGACGGTGTTGTCGTGATGCCGGTGGCGGATCGGGTGTTGCGGGTCATTGGTAGTGCACGGCTCGAATGAGATGAATTACCTTCACTGTGTGGTGCGCCGCCCGGGATCGGACAGTAACATACCGGGGTGTGACGGATACTTCCAGTCGATTCTGGACGGTACTCCGTCTGTGGAACGCGCGACCGCCCGACCCGTGGGGAGACTCCGGCGCCTCGTAGTGTCGTCGGTGGAAGTCACCGTCTGGAACACCTGATGAGCGACCAGATCAAAGAGATGTTCGGACGGGTGGCGACGCGCTACGATCTCGCCAATCACGTTCTCTCATGGGGGATGCACCACCGGTGGCGGCGGCGTGCGGTGGCGCTGGCGGAGGCGGCGACCGGCATGGCGGTCTGCGATTGTGCCAGCGGGACCGGCGATCTGGCGCTGGAATTCAGGCGCGCCGTGGGTCCCCAGGGCCGTGTCATCGGGACCGATTTCTGTAAGCCCATGATCGCATTGGCAGTTCCGAAGGCCACGCGAAACAACCTCCCCGTAGCCTACACCGTCGCCGACGTGCTCACACTCCCGTTCGCCAATGACGCCTTCGACGTCTCCTGCATCGCCTTCGGGATCCGCAACGTCGACGATCCGGCACGCGGTTTGATTGAGATGGCACGCGTTGTCCGGCCCGGCGGAAAAGTGGTCGTGCTGGAATTCGGGCAGCCGGACGGTCCGCTTTTTGGCCCGCTGTACCGCTGGTACGCGCGCCGGATCATGCCCGCGGTGGGTGGTTGGCTGAGCGGCCGCCGGTCGTCATACAGCTACTTGTCAGACAGTGCCGCCGCTTTTCCTTCCGGATCGGCGTTTATCGACCTCATGCGCCAAACCGGCGCCTTTCGAGCGGTCAAATCCGAGCCGCTGACCGGCAAAGTCGCCTACGTCTATGTAGGCGAAGTCGTCTGAACGAGTTAAGGATCGCCACCGAACGCTTCCTCAACGTGGTACCTATTCTCAATTCCATTTGTGGGTGCGGAGCGACTGCGATGCAGCCGCTCCGCGCCGGACACACACGGCGAGTTTTTTGTGGAACGTGACCCGGTTTTGTCACGTATAAAATATAGATGTTGTGGGTAACTGGGGCGGGCAATGCGAAAGGATCACCGGTAATGCAATCCGAAAGAGTGAAGCACTCCGTGCGGCGATTCCGTCGCCGCACCGCATCGCTACGTCGTCGCATCGTGGCCGCAATCCAATCCCGATCACGGCGTTACGCCGACGCCAGCCCGATCGTAAGACGGGGACTCGTCAAGGGTTTCGTGCGATCGAACGGTGTTGGCCGCCGTCTGACGCGACAGGAGTTGCAGCACCATGTCGACTGGCGACAGTCTGAGAATGACATCGGATCGTCATGACCGACACAGGCCAGGATGGCCGCTTTTCGCGCTACAACGAGGACGCCCCGGCTGCGAGGCCGGGGCGTTTTCTTATCCATTCCGTTCGCGGGCAAGGCGATGACTTAGTGGAGCTTGCCCCGTGTTTCAGGCCAGTCGTGACGCCCGAGGCTGTCCCGGATGACCCGGCAGACAGGCTCGATCGACTCAGGCGATAGAACCGGGACATCGGTCTCGATGTGATGATCGGACACGACGGCGATCAGACCCTCGGACGCTGAGAACGACGGCATGCTGACATTGGGGTCGCGGATACACTCGATTTTCGGATGCGGCCCGCCCCGATACCCCTCATAGAGAATAAGATCGGGCGGCGACGGCAGTCCGGCGAGAACCGTCTCGATCCACGCCTCCGACGTCTGCGGCGTGTGGTCGAGATAGAAACCGATCTCCGATTTCGCCACCAGGCCGACCGCGACCGCCCCGGCGCGTTTGTGCCGGTCCGAATCGGAGCGCGGCTTGTCGAACCCGATTTCGTCGGACGTATGCCTGATTGACGCAACGCGCATACCGGCCCGCGTGAATGCCACGACCAGTCTCTCGACTAGCGTCGTCTTGCCGGAATTCTTGTGGCCGATGACGGCGACGGAGGGGATGCGTCTGGAGTCGGCAGTCATTGATGTCACGCTTCCACACCGTTGTCGGGATGCCTGTCGTCCATCGTTCCAAGGTCCTCGGCCACACGAGGCATCGGCCCGGTGTCCAGGCTCATGATACGGTATTCGCTACCTGGGGACGCTGAATCTTGGCGTGGAGGCTGCTTCGCCTCTCAGGTTGTCCGGCCTTGACTGACTATCTTGGAGGGACAGACAAGATGCCTGCCGAATCGGTGGTTCTGTCGACGGTCGCTCAGTATCTTTTTGCAGCCGGGCTTGCTCCCAATTCGCCTGGCACACCGGCGGTCTGAACATGATCAGTGCGACGGGAATCCTGGTGAGTGGAGACCAGCCCCTGATGGGGAGACTGGCATTAGCGGCGCTCCTGACAATCCCGGTCGGCAGTGCGGTGGCCGCGCTTACCTGGGGCGGTATCTGGCTGCTGGTGCCGTGGTTTGGGGCCGTCCTGATACTGGCCTTCTGTCAACCCCGCATCGGTCTTCTGATTCTGATCGTTGCCTGGTTCTTCCGGATCAACATACTGGGCATCCCGGGTGTCTACCCCGCTGACGTTGTGCTTCTACCCGTTGTCGCCGGATACCTGTGCCGTCGTCTGGCAACCGGAGGACGCATCGCTGACCCGACGCCGGTTAATCGCGTGGCTCTTGTGTGGCTGGGACTCTATGCCGTCTCGTTGCTGGGCGCCGTGGATCTTGCTTTCGGAGTCAAGAATTGGCTCCGTCATATTGAACTGTTCGCTCTCTTTGTGGCGGCCGTCGGGCTCCTGGACCGGACGACCATCCGGCGCGTTGTCGTTCTGTTCCTCGGTCTCTGTATTGGGTTCTCGGTCTTCAATATTGCGAGATTCGTTCTGGAAGGAGGTACGATCAGAGCGTTCGGGACAGCCCATACGTTGTTCTCGGGATACCTTGCGCTGGCAGTGGCACCCGCGACCGCTCTCGCTCTGCTCTCTACTCAACGAAGGCACCGCCGTTTCTGGACCGCCGTGATAGTTCTGTTCATTATGGCTCAGATCGCCAACCAGAGCCGCGGCGCCATGCTTCAACTGTTCACCGGCTTTCTGTTTACGGCGTTCATTGCCTATCGCTGGGGCGCGGTGAACCGTCAGGCGGCTCTACGCAAGCGGCTGCTAAAGATGGGGGCCGTGCTTGCCGTCGCGGGCGTGCTGGCGATGGTGATGGCCGGAGGATCGATCCAGCGGGCGGCCCACCGCTATAGCACCGAGTCCGGCAGCGATCTGTACACGCTCCAGACACGCAACGTGCTGTGGAGATCCGCGATCCGCTTGTTTCTCGATCATCCGATCCTGGGCGTCGGACCCGCCCAGACTCTGTCCCTCAGAGCGTATCTGCCCGATATCCGTCTCAACCCGATCTATCACGGCATAAAGGGGCTTGGGACCCACAACTCTCTGCTCCGGTATCTGGCCGAATGCGGGATTGTCGGGTCGCTGGTCTTGTGGATGCTTCTGTGGCGTGCGCTCTCATTCGGCCGCGGGATCATCCGCGCCGTGCGCGACCCTGTGGAGGCGGCCTGGCAGATCGGATTGTGGGGTATTGTATTCGTTCTTATCTCGCGCTTCCTCTATGAGGGGCACATTTTCTACTCCATATCCGGTATGACGACCGTCGTATTTGTCGCCATGCTGTATCGGATGCGTCATCCGCGATCCGCCTGTGAAGACACACGCTGAGATGAACAGATCCGTGCTGCGCAATGTGTCGCCGCATTCCTGGGACAACCGGATGAAATGGGGGACGTTCGTTCTCTGTGCCCTTATTCTGACAGTGTCGTTCGTGAGCCGACCGCCGGGGATCGGGTATGACGGCCGCCAGTATCTGACCTACGCGGAGAATCTGCTGTCGACCGGCATGCTCACGTTCGACGGTGTCGCACCGTCCTGCGGCCGGGCGCCCGGATACCCCGCGTTTCTGGCAGGGGTCGTATGGTTGACGGGTGGGATCGATTGGGTTTACCCCATACAGATGGCGCTGCTCTTGATCGCGCTCTGGATTGTCTCTCGCTCATTTGCCGAGCGGCTGCATCCCCGCGCCGCCATGTTGTTGCTCGTCCTGCTCGTAAGTGTGTGGCCGCTGCATCGCTTGGCCATGGCTCTTATGACCGAGCCTCTCTTCATGGCGCTCACGTCCGGCGGTCTGTTCCTGCTGGGTTGGAATCTGCGGACCGGGAACCGCACTGCATTGATCGCGGCGGGTGTAGTTCTGGGATTGTCGAGTTACGTGCGTCCCGTCAATCTGCTGGCACCTCTATTCCTGGGTGTCTTTCTCCTCTGGTGTCGTCAGTTGTCCTGGCGTCGCGCCGCGACGCTGGTCGTTGTGAGCGCGACTGTCGTGCTGCCATGGACCGCCCGCAATTACGTCACCTTCGATCGTCTGCTGCCGATGGCGTCGAATTTCGGATCGCTGTACTACATGACCGACAGCGAGGTGTTCTGGCCGGTTCTCCTCCGCTCCGGCGGGTATTCGCATACTCTCCCTGTTTACGAGGAGATCGTCGGCGATGAGTTTGAACTGGGTCTCGAAGCCAATGACCGATATGCCGCCTACGCTCGACGAAACATCGCGCGTGATCCGTTGGGCTTTCTGGCGCGCTGTTCATTTAAGACGCTGTTTGTGTGGAGCTACTTTCCAGGGAGTAAGGGCCTGTTGCAGACCAATCGGTTCTTGTTCGGCGTCGGGGTCATCGTCCAGTGGATCTTTCTGGCCCTGGCCTACCTCGGCCTGCGGCTGATGCGTCGACATCGCTGGGGCGTGGCCCATGTCATCGGCGGATATGCCGTCTATACGATCGGTGCATTGTTTCCATTCTATGCAGAGAGTCGGTTTCTCCTGCCCGTGTACATCTGGCTCGTGGGGGCCGTCTGGTACTGGGTCGTGCACCGGTTCTTTCCGGCATTCGCCTTCCAGGCCGGGGACGCGCCCCAGTGAAGGCGAGGGAGCAGAATATGAAAGGCGTCGTACTCGCCGGCGGATTGGGACGGCGGCTGGGGCCGCTGACCGCCATCACCAACAAACACCTCCTCCCGGTCTGGGACCGGCCGATGATCTTCTATCCGCTCCGGTCGCTGATCGAGGCGGGGATCGACGAGGTCCTGATCGTCACCGGCGGGCAGAATCCCGGGGATTTCATGCGGCTGTTGGGGGATGGCGGTCAGTTCGGGTTCCGCGGTCTCTACTACACGTACCAGAAGGGCCAGGGCGGCATTGCCGACGCGCTCGCCCATGCGGCCGATTTTGCCGCCGGCGAGAAGGTCTGTGTCATCCTGGGAGACAACATCCTCCAGAAGAGCCTGAGGCCGCAGATCGAGGCCTTCGCCCAGCAAACCGAAGGCGCGCGCATCCTGCTCAAGAAAGTCCCCGATCCGCAGCGGTTCGGGGTGGCGTGTTTCAACGGGCGGCGTCTCGATGGGATCGTGGAGAAGCCCCGCCGGCCGCCGTCGCCCTATGCGGTCATCGGGGTCTATTTCTATGGTGCCGATGTCTTCGACATCACCGCGGGGCTCACGCCGTCGGGTCGCGGCGAGCTGGAAATCACCGATGTGACAAACACTTACCTGCGCCGCGGCACACTCACGCACGGCATCATGTCCGGCTGGTGGACCGACGCGGGTACGGTTGAATCGCTGCACCGAGCGGCCTCATTGGCGGCCCGGACGTGGTTCGGCCCGCGCTCCACGGAGACCTTCTGGCCCCCGTTCGACCACTGGGTCACCGCACGCGTCGTTGCGGGCACGCGTCGACGCCCGGCTTGAAGCGGCCGGGCCAATGCCCTATCTTCCGCGCATGACTTCCGATGCCGGCCGGCAAACGCGTATCGCCGGAAGCTCCGTGCGTGCCCTGACGGTCCATCCCGACCAGCGGGGACGGTTATTCGAAGTTCTGCG
>DATKYL010000523.1:0-2824 GCA_035528515.1 Acidobacteriota bacterium
CCACTTCTCCAGGCCCGGGGGAAGGGTGACGTCACGGAACCGCGTCTTCTCCTGTGGATACAGGACATCTTTCTTCAGCGGATCGAACGACAGGTAACGCCACTGGCGGTCAGCGGGCGCTTTTTCGCCCAGCGCGTGCCAGCCCGCTTCCTCGTGCTTGGCGCGTTCCAAATCTACGTCATACGTCACTTTCCCCTCGACCTTCCCGATCTTGTAGCGGCACGCGAAGACCAGGGGGGGACCAAACCTGTCGCGGTCGTCCGGCGTGAACTCTCTCTTGGCCCGGACCTTGAAGGTGATCGTGTCCGTCTCTCCGGACGTGATGTTCGGTTCCCAAACCGCCGGTTCGGTGACGTATGCCCCCTGCGATTCCTCGTCGAGAGAAACGGCCACCTCGGCCGCAAAGTCGATCCCCGGCCCGGAGTAGCTGCACGTGACGTCCGCCGGCTCGATGAGGCCCGGCACAGCGGATGCCTCCACGCGCATCAACCGCCCACGGAGCGCGTTGTGCAGCGTCACGACCTCTTCGGGCATGACCGTGGCGAGATACTTCTGGTCATACGTGCCGTTTCGCTTGCGAATCGTGAAGGAGTCGAACAGCGCGTTGTCCATGTCACGTGCCTCGACGGTGACGGTATCGCCGGCAACGCTCACGACGAGGAAATGGGGCTTGGCGGCGTACCCGGCCAGGCACGGATTCGGGGCGGTGCCGTAGCTGGGTGCGCCCCCGCCGCCGGTTACGACATAGGTGATCGGATGCACCTTGGGTTCCTGCAAGGGCACCAGCGGATAGAATCGCTCGTAGAGATGCGAATGGCCGCTGAAGGCGAGATCGATTCCGTGCTTGCGAAACATCGGTACGACCGTACTTCGGCCCCACCTCGAGGCGTGGCCACCGATGTTGAAGTTTGGGTAATGGTAGAGCGCGAATCGCCAGGTCGCCGTCGTGGCGGCGAGGTCCTTGTCGGCCCACGCAACGTCTTCAGGCTCGGCTTTCATGTCCAGGCAGACGAAATGCGCCGTGCCGTAATCGAACGAGTAGCCAAACGTGCCGTCGGGTGGTGAGAGGTAGAGATCCATTTGCTCACCCCGCCCCTCATGGTTGCCCCGGGCGCCCAGGATGGGGATACCGCTGATCAGTCCCGCAAGCGGTTCAAAGAACTCGGTTCGCCACTGCGTATGCGACTCGCCTGAGCTGACCATGTCGCCGGTATGAAGAATGAACGCAGGATTGTATTGCTCGAAGTTCGCGACCAGCCTCTTGTGAGTAGCCGCGCGGCTGCGTGAATCGCCATACGCGATGAATGTGAACGTGTCCGCGTGCTCCGGGAAGGTTTTGAACACGCTCGCCCCTGACGTGCTCTTCCCCATCTTCACGAGGTAGGTGTACTTCGTTCCCGGACGCAGGCCGGTCAACCTCACCGAATAGATATACCGCGTCTGCTTTTGGGAGGCAGGGTCGCGGTGGTTCTGGAGGAAGGTAACCGTCACAGGTGTCGGCGCCGTGATCACCTCGGAATCTCCGGCCTCCCGGCCAACGGTGACGGTCGCCTCGTCGAGCATGTCCGCTTCCCACATCACCGTCATCGTCGTGGTGCCCGGATTCTGGACATACGGCGGGATCGTGAACTCCGCCGCCGCCGGCATTGCCAGGCCGGCCAAGACGACGAGGAACGGAACGGAACGCTTAGTTAGTAGGGAAGTCCCTGCAATCACTCTGCGGAACGTCATGGAAGGTATCCTGTCGGTGGGACCTGTCAATGTGATCGCTTTTCTCATTTCATCTTCCTTTCGTCCGAAAATCGTATCGAGAACGGTCGGGTTCCCAGTGCCGGCGGATTACACTCGGCTATTCTTGGCCATTGATCGTCACGTTATCGATGAGATTATGATTAAGGGGCTGTCGTTCACCGTCGTCATCGTGGCCAAATTCTATTGTGTGAGGGCCTGCCGTGACCGTGAATACGGGTGAAGTGTGTCTCTTCCAGGAGCACTCTTTCACTGGAGCGCCTTCGAGTGTTATCAGGACGCGTCCGTCCAGCATAAGTCTTAAGTCAGGAGTTGCTTGCTTAAAAGGTTTCAATAGACGATCAAAACTGATTGTGTAATCCCCCTCATCAAACACCACCGTTTGAGAAATGCTGCTCCCAGGGCCCGAGATGATTGCGCAATGCCTGGAACCATCGGGTGGCGCGTAGCACCAACGTTTAACGCGACCATAATCAAGACGATAGAGCACGTGACTGCCAACGGACACAATACCGACATTGTCGGTCGAAAATCCTTGAGTAAACTTCCATAAGGCCCCTTTGGGAGCAATGCCACTACTTTCCCTGTTCAGACTATCGAATATCTCAAAGCTTGGATTTGCCACCCCTGCAGCATTGGCTTTCCGGGTGACCGTTACGCTGTAGGTCCTGCTCGTTCCATCTTTGGCAGTAATGGTGTAGGTCTGCGGTTTGGTAAAATCGACTGCTTCACCGGATGCGGGCTTACCCGTGACCAGTTCCGAACCGGTCTTGTAGACTGGCGCAAGCGATCTGAGATCGGCGGCCTCCGGAACAACGGCGCGGATCTCGTTTCCGGAGAACGTCACCTTGGGCAGGCCGGGAAAGGCAAAGTCCAGAATGGTTGCAATCGGCCCGCCCTGCAGTTGGGCGGCGATGATCACGGGACTCTCCCCATACCTGTCGGGCGAGAATTCCGGCACAGTGATCGTTGATATTCCATTAAAAGCGGTCTTGACGGGAATCGCTTTCTTCTTTGGGTCTGCAAGAAACCAGGCTCGCTCTATCTTTGTTGTCATGTTCAGCAGGGTCAGTTT
>DATKYL010000524.1:0-6726 GCA_035528515.1 Acidobacteriota bacterium
TCATCGGCGACACAGTCGACCGCGCGGGCAATTTCGAGATTGTGCTCGGAGGTACGAAAGGCATTGATCTCGGCGCGCTTGGCGTCTTCGACCTTGTCGGCGGTCTTCGTGTACTTGCCGGTCAGCACGCCGCCGCCGATCGGCGCCCAGGCGGCGATGGCCAGGTCGAGTTCGCGTGCCATCGGCAACAGGTCGCGTTCGGGGGTGCGTTCGATCAGACTGTATTCGATCTGCAACCCGACAAAACGGTTCCAGCCGCGCAGTTCAGCCATCGTATTCGCGCGCGACACGATCCATGCCGGGGTGTCGGAAATCCCGATATACAGGATCTTGCCGGCGCGTACTAAGTCATCGAGCGCGCGCATGACTTCGTCGACCGGGGTCATGAAGTCCCACGCGTGCAGCCAGTAGAGATCGATGTAGTCGGTTTTCAGTCGTTTCAGACTCGCCTCGAGCGACTGCACCATGTTCTTGCGGTGGTTCCCGCTCGCGTTGGGATCGTCGGGATCCATCGACAGCGTGTATTTGGTGGCGACGACAAACCGCTCGCGCCGGTCGGCGATCAGGTTGCCGACGATTTTCTCGCTCGTGCCGTTGGTGTAGCGGTTGGCGGTGTCAATGAAGTTCCCGCCGCGGTCGACATAGACGTCGAGCTGCCGACGGCATTCCGCGGGATCGGCGCCCCAACCCCAATCCTCGCCGAAGGTCATAGTGCCCAGACTGATCTCGGCGACCCGCAGGCCGCTATGTCCTAACAGCTTGTAGCGCATTGGTCCTCCCGGTGCATTGAGCGAGCGTTTCGTCGGCTGAACGACGGACGTCCGTTTTGCGACAGACACTTACTGCTCTTCGATATGCATTTCCGCTTCAATGTCGATCGTGATGTCGACATCCTGGCCGACGATCAAGCCGCCGGCTTCGAGGGTCTTGCTCCATTTGACGCCGTAGTCGAGACGGTTGATCGTCGTGCCCGCGGAGAAACCGACGCGCTGGACGCCCGACGGATCGATGACGGTGCCGAGTATTTCCACCTTCAGCGTGACTGGTTTTGTCACATCGCGGATGGTCAGGTCGCCGATCAACTCAAACGTCCCTTTCTTCCCTGGCTTCACTTTCGTCGATTTGAACGTCATCGTCGGATACTCGACGGCATTGAAGAAATCATCCGTACGCAGGTGATTGTCGCGGCCGGGATCACGCGTATCGACGCTCTGGGTCTGGATAACCACTTCGGCCGCCCAGAGGGAAGTATCCCGGGGGTCGAACTGAATCGTACCGGAGAACTCGTTGAAATTCCCCTTCACTTTGCTGATGGCCAGGTGCCGGACGGAGAATCCGATGCTCGAATGTGAGGGGTCGATCCGATAGGTCTCCGCCTGGGCGGTACCCGCGAGACCGACCAGCAGGGCTGTCACCGCCAATCGCTTGAACATATCGTTACCTCCTCAGAGACGCTCCGCACGTACGGCCGGAGCGCGGCGTCGTTGAATCCGTTGTGATCTTCATCCATCGTAAAGCGGCGACAATCGCCGCAGGCGGTCAACCGCTTCTACGGTTCTTTTCGCGACATGGTCGACTTCTTCTTCGGTGTTGAAGCGACCGAGGCCAAAACGGATCGAGCCCTGCGCCCAGTCGTTGGCCACGCCGATCGCGCGGAGCACGTACGACGGCTCAGAGGCTGCCGAGGTGCACGCCGAGCCGGTCGACAGCGCCACCTCCTTGATATCCGTCAGGATCGCCTCCCCCTCAACATAGGCGAACGACAGATTGAGGTTTGCCGGGAGACGGTGTTCGAGCGAGCCGTTGAGACGCACATGCGGGCAGCGCTCCATGATCGCATGGAACAGCCGGTTGCGCAGCTCGGTCAGACGCGCCGCATCCGATTTCATCTGCCGTCCGGCGATCGCCAGCGCTTCCCCGAATCCGATCACCAGCGGCACCGGGAGTGTTCCCGCACGCAGCCCGCGCTCGTGGGCGCCGCCGTCGATCATCGCTGTCAGCCGCACTCTCGGTCGTCGTTGCCGCACATACAGGGCGCCGATCCCTTTTGGTCCGTAAATCTTGTGCGCCGACAGCGAGAGGAGATCGATGTGGTCGTCGTCGACGTTGACCGGTATGTGGCCCACCGCCTGGGCGGCGTCGCAGTGAAAGAGCACGCCGCGTTCACGGGCCAGGCGTCCGATCGCGCGGATCGGCTGAATCGTACCGATCTCGTTGTTGGCCGCCATGATCGAGATCAGGATCGTGCGGTCGGTGATCGCGCGCCGGACCAGGTCGGGATCGACCAGCCCGTCGGTGGAGACCGGCACATAGGTGACCCTGATCCCCTGTTTCTCCAGCCGGGCGGCGCTGTCCATGACCGCCTTATGCTCGATTGCCGAGGTGATGATGTGATCGCCCTTGTCGGCAAGCGCGGCGGCGACACCCTTGAGCGCCAGATTGTCGGCCTCGGTGGCGCCGGAGGTGAAGACGATATCCTTCGGCTCGGCGCCAATCGCGGCGGCAACCTGACCGCGTGCGGCTTCGACCGCTTTCTCGGCTTCCCAGCCGAACGCGTGGGTTACCGACGCGGCGTTCCCGTACTTTTCCGAGAAATACGGGAGCATGGCTTCGAGAACACGCGGGTCCACCGGCGTGGTGGCATGGTGATCCATGTAGATCGGCAGCTTCATGATCCGTTCCTGTGTTATGGTCCGTCGCAGCGGGTTGCCCTGCAAGTTAATGCGTCCTGCCGCGCGGGGCCAGTGATGGGACGAAATCGGTTCCCATTGTGCCCGAGGAACTTCCCGATCCCGAAGGGGGTTGAATAAATGAACGGCCGCGCGCGGGGCAAATCAGACGAATTTGATCTTGACTGGGCGATCCTGACGAGATAATCTGTGCTGTCGCTTGATGTTACGTGGCCCGGACAGGGCCGCGGAAACGGTGAGACCCGAGGAAACCTTATGCCGACGATTGGAACCGTATTAGCGAAGAGGCAACCGCTGCACAACCTGCCCTCCACCGCGACGGTGCTCGACGCCGCCAAGATGCTGGTGGAGCACAACATCGGCGCCCTGCCGATCCTTGAGGGTGACCGCCTGGTGGGGGTGTTTTCCGAGCGCGATCTGCTGCGGCGGGTGATCGCCGAGGGACGGGACGCGGCACAGACAAAGATCACCGAGGTGATGACGACCGATCTGGTGACCGCGGACATCAAGGACGACGATTCCATCTGCCTGATGAAGATGACCGAACAGGGGTGCCGCCACCTGCCGGTGGTCGACGGTGACCGTCTGGTCGCCTTCCTGTCGGCCCGGGATCTGATGAAGGCGCAGGTCGAGGGGATGGAAATGGAGATCAAGACCCTGACCGAGTACATCCACTACGTGCCGCCGAAGCTACAGTAGCCCGGCCCGGCCCGCTTTTGATCGTTGACAAGCGGCCTCCAGCCGCGTATCAATTCCGACGGATGTGACGTCCCGCAGTCGGGACGGAGCGTTTGATGCGCCCATAGCTCAATTGGATAGAGCGTCTGACTACGGATCAGAAGGTTGCGGGTTCGACTCCTGCTGGGCGTACTTTTGAGACATCAATTCTCTTCTCACAGGCCCGTGAGTTCATGACTCGGCGGGCCTTTCTCATTTTCATGGTGGGATCGCCGGATAACCCGGGTTCGTGCGGCTGCAATCTGAGTTTGCGGTGTGTCGCCGGAAACGACCGAACTGATCTAACCGGCCGGAGGGGTGTATGCTGACGCCTGCCGCCAGTAGAATCGCCCCGCCTCTCGAGAACCACGGGTAATCTTCTGAGTGACGATTGGCCCAAGAGTTGAGAAACTGCCTGAAATCATACGTTTCTCCAGATCGTCCGCCTCGAATCCCACGAGGATCATGGTCCGGTCACTCACCCGGTCCGCTTGAACCCACTCAGACCACATGAGCGCGCTGCGTCCCACAACATTCCGGCCCGCGAATTCAACCAGTGAATCCTCGTCCGGGATATCGTAGAAGCTCGCCTGACTCGCGATCCAGTACTTGTCCATGCCGACGACGAGAGGTTCAACACCGGTTTCCCGCTCAATCGTTGATTCGACACGCTCGATCTCGCGGCTGAATTCCTCCCAGGCAATCGGGAGCCGGTGCCAGGAATCCGTCGGCATTCCGGGGGCGCCAAGAAGAAGCCACAGCAAGGCGGCGGGATAAAACGCCACGAGGAACGCGACACTGACCGCCCACACTCGTCGGATCGACACCACCGGCGAACGCGTGTCAACCGGCGATCGTACGATCATTCTGTCCGCAATCCACGGCAGCACTGCGAGCCAGACCGGTCCGGTCCAGTTCAGCTTGGTCAGATTGAAGAGACTGTGCACGACGAAGACCGACAGCGGAATTCCGCAGAAGACGAGCGCGAATAGGGTATTGCGCTGCAATGACGGTTCTGCGGCAGGCTTACGGCGGCGAGATTTGCTTAGGCGCACGATGACTTTGAAGGCCTCCCAGAGACCCAGGGGCGTGAGGAGAATTAGAGCGCTGCCCAGCAGCGTATGCAGGTTGAAGTCGCTCCCCAGCGACCAGCGCTGTGACGACTGGTAGGCAAACGAACTCAACCCGTTCTGGAAATTCCATATCACGACCGGCATGAACAGAACGGCGGCAATGATCGCCGCCAGATACGGACCGGGTGTCGTCAGGCTCTTACGGGCGCTTCGGTCGGCCAGGAGAAACGCGAAAATCGCACCGCCCAGCAGGACCATCGTATACTTCGACAACAGACCGAGCCCCAGCCCGATCCCGACACCGATCCAGGCACGTGGTTTGAGGTCAACCAGGGCACGGTGGGCGTAGTACAGTACCGCCGCCCAGGCTGCATAGAGGGGGGCGTCGGGGGTCATCACGAACCCCACCGACCAGTAGATCGGAAGAACAGCCAGCAGGATCAGACAGCCATAAGCCGCTTGCCGTCCCAAAATGTCGCGTGTCAGGCGGAACATGAAGAGGGCGAGAATGAGCCACGCACAAAACGCCGGCAGCCGAACCGCGAACTCCGTGTTCCCGAAAACCGCCGTCGACAGCCACCCCAGCCACGCCACCATGGGGGGATGGTCAAGGTACCCGAAATCCAGATGCTGACTGTAATTCCAGTAGTAGGCCTCCTCCGGGATCAGATCGACGAGACCTATGAGGACGGCTTTGCACAGCAGGACCAGGGCCACGATCCCCGCCGCGATCCTCACGAACTTGTCTTCGAACAGATGGTTGAGCTGAATCGGCATGGCGAACCAGTTTCGGGCGGTGGTGCCCCCCCCGGAAGCGTAGGAATATACGTTTTCGCTGGGAGAATCGTATGGCTCTAAGTGGGCCCTGGCTGGAGGGGGGGCGGCGCGCTGGGTGTTTGGCTTCGGATCAGGGGGTTGGGGGGGGGCGGCTGGGCGTGCTCTTAGAATATCAGTCTTCGTGTTGCGGGCCTGCTGAGTTTTTGGGCTTGGCGGGCCTATCTCGTTGACTCGCTGTGGCTTGGACGGTCCGGCCCGGGATTCTGGAACGAATCGGCCTGAAGGTCGGCGTGCGGGCAAGTCCTCACTTGATTCGGCACAGCGTGGCCAGTCGTCGGGCACTATCCGGGATGCCGGCGTTCCTGCTCCAGCGGCTTCTCGGACACACGACGATTCAGATGACTGAGAGATACGTGCATCTGATTGACGATGAGAAGCTTAAGGTAGCCTTCAAGCAGTTCAGCCCGCTCGAGACCTTACGAGTGTAGATCTCCGAGGCACGATCGACCTGCCTACCTCGCGCGGACATCGCTGCCTCGCTTGAGACTGTTTTTGTCCGCTTTGAGGCTGACAAGATTCCCTTGCTCTTGACGCACTGATATTACTTATTGACAATAGACAAACAAGGCTCTCGGGAGGTGGCGTGTTTCCCGTGTGTCTGGTCGACAACCTGATCCATATTAGGACTGTTGTACATTCATCCATTGCAACCGCCAAGGGGTGAACTATGCTCAAGAAACTGCCCGTCAGATTTGTACTCACGTGGGTGTTTGTCGCTCTCACTCCAATTTACCATCCGGTCAGCCCATGCGCCTACGGACAGAGTCCTCACTCTGCTGTAGAAATTCTCCGCAGTGTGAAATCACTCCAGATCCCGGAGGCTGGCTATCAGGTGACAGTCAAACAGCACCTAAGCAATGTGAAGTCTCAAAGTGCATTTTCCACAGCACCGGAATACACGGGGCGTGCGGAGTTTCAGCCCAGCCTCGGTCTCAAACGCATCAATCCAACCAACGCAGAGCGCTCTGATCAACCTCCTCCTGCGACGGTTCTCGTGGATCTTGGCGCTTTTCTCGACGCTCTGCTGACATATCCGGCGCGGACAGTTGAGCAAGATACTCTATTTGGCCGGGCCACATTTCGCATTCAGGGTCAGAGTCCGGACAAGACACAAGGGTGCATCATCTGGGTTGATCAAGAGCATCTTCACGTGACTCAGATTCACTCATACCTCCTTGAAAGGCTCTTTGCCGAGGCAACCATCGAGTACCTTGAGAGACAGGGTCTCTACTGGTTGCCTAGCACGATTCAGCTACACCACATGACAGACGATTCCTGGGTCACTTTGGAGTACTCAGATTATGTTATCGAGAAGTGACGTCACCTTATCTACCGGTCGGAATCCTCTTCTCTGTGAGTGGAGCTAAGTCACGAGGAATCTCGAACGCGTTAATGGACGGTTTCCCAGG